>JAADCO010000118.1 GCA_013154385.1 Thermodesulfobacteriota bacterium | reverse complement strand
CCTCCGCCCTACACGCTCTTCGTCTTGCTCTCCCAGACCACCGAAGCCCTGCTTCCGACCATCGTCTCCCGCTGTCAGGTGGTGCGCTTTCGTCCCCTTTCCCGGGAGATCCTGAGGCGGCTCCTTGAGGAACGGTTCGAGCTCCTGCCGGAGGAGGCCGAAGGATTGGCCGTGCTCGCCGAGGGGAGCATCGGTCGCGCGTTGCGTCTGGCGGAAAAGGGTTTCCTTCAGGAGATGGAGCGGGTGGCCATCGCCCTGAAGGAGGGGGCCCCGTCGCGTCTCATTTCCCTGGCCGAGATCCTCGCCGGGATGAAGGAGAACCTTCCCATCCTTCTTGAGCTCCTCCTCGTCTGGTGGCGGCAGGCCCTCTACGCCTATCTCGACCTGGAACCCTATCCCCGCGGGCTTCCGGAAAGACCTCCTCGGGACTTCATCGTGCCGGCCATGGAGCGGGTGGAGTCCCTCTTCGGGACGCTGCGCCATCTGAACCCGGAGATACAGCTCCTCGCGGCCCTTTCCGTTCTTTCCGGTCTCTGGAAAGAATCCTCAGGAAAGGCGCTTGAAGTAGCCCCCGAAGGCGCAGGGGCGGCATAGGACGCGCCCGTCCCTCTCTATCTCGCGCCCGTCCTGGACGAAGGCCCCGCAATCCTCGCACTGGACGCGCTTTTGCGGGCGGCCCGGGAGATCGAAGGGCGAGACCTCGACCTTTACCTCCTCCACCTCGAACAGTTCCTCCTCGGGCATCACGCGGTAGGCCTCAAGCTGACGGCGGTACTTGTCGCTGATCTCCGGGAAGTAGCGGTCCGCAAGCTCCCGGGCCTCCTCCCTGGCCAGCACCCGAAAGGCACGCCCGGTCTCCAGGTTGACGAAAGTGGCGGCCATGATGCCGTAGTCCACGAACTTGAGGGACCTTTTGCCGAGGCTTGCTCCGGTGACGGATTGAATGGCGTCGGTGGCGCAGCGGTCAATCTCCACGTAGACCAGGAACTTCTTTCGGTCCTTCCCCTTGGGATCGGAGATGCCGATGAGACGCAAGCCGAGGAGGGCCAAACGGACCCCCAGCACCTGGCCGGCGCAGAGGTGCCCGTGGGTGCGCACGCTCTCGGCGAGGAGCTCCTCGAAAGGACGTTCAAAGATGTTCTCACTCATTTGCCGCCTCCAGAAATTCTTTCAGTTGTCGGGCTATCCGGCGATTGAACCCCGGAAGTCCGGCGATCTCGTCCACCGAGGCCCGGCGGATGTCTTCAGCACTGGCAAAGTTTTCGAGGAGGACCTTCTTCCTCTTGGGACCAATCCCGGGGATCTCGTCGAAGAGGGACTGGAAGGCCAGACGCTTGCGCCTTCGCCGGTGAGAACTCACGGCAAAGCGATGGGCTTCGTCCCGCACGCGCTGCAGGAAGCGCAGGACCTGGCTGTGCCGCTGGAGAGACAGGGGGTTTTTCCGCCCGGGAAGATAGACCTTTTCCCCCTCGTCTTCACGCTCCTTGGCCAGGGCGCAGAAGCCCAGTTCGCCCGCAAGGCCCAGCTCTTCGGCCGCGGTAAGCGCCGCCTGCAACTGACCTTTGCCGCCGTCAATGAGCAGGAGGTCGGGCAGGGAATCGCTTTCCTGCGCGCGGGAGAGATGGCGGAGCACGGTCTCGTACATCATGGCGTAATCATCGGGCTGATGCACCGTGCGGGGATGATAGCGCCGATAGCGGTCCTTGTCGGGGCTACCGTCGAGGAAGGAGACCACCGCTCCCACCGGGAGCGTCCCCTGAAGATTGGAGATGTCCACTCCCTCAACCCGTCTGGGCAAACGCGGCAGGCGCAGCACCGCCGCCATCTCCTCGGCCAGTTCCTCGTAGGGTCGCTCTCCCTTGAGTCTCGCGGCCAGGGCCTCGAGGGCGTTGCGCTTGGCGATCTCGAGCAGCTCCTTCTTGGCCCCGCGCCGGGGCACGCGGATGGCGACCTTCCTCTCCGCGAGCTCCGAGAGCCATTCCTCGAGGATCTCCCGGCCCTCGGGTTCTGCCGGAAGGAGGATCTCCTCGGGAATGAACTTCCCCTCGTCGTAGAACTGGGAGAGGAGGCTGGCGTAGAGGGCGGCTTCTCCCTCGTTGGGGCGCGAGAGATGGAAGGTCTTTCGTCCGATGAGAGCCCC
The DNA here is from genome assembly GCA_013154385.1 of Thermodesulfobacteriota bacterium. Classification (GTDB taxonomy): domain Bacteria; phylum Desulfobacterota; class Thermodesulfobacteria; order Thermodesulfobacteriales; family Thermodesulfatatoraceae; genus JAADCO01. Next base: position 1,326 of record JAADCO010000118.1, on the reverse strand, counting down.
GCTGCGCACGAAAAGCACGGCCCCGGAGACCTTGTCCCTTTCCCGGGCGATGGCGAAGACGTCGAGATCCTTCTCTTCGTTCAGGGTCACGGCCTGGGCCTCGACGGTTTTCTCTATGGCGCGGATGCGATCCCGCAGCACGGCGGCGCGCTCGAATTCGAGTTGTTCTGCGGCTTCTTCCATCTCCTGCCGGAGGTTGCGCAGGATGCGGTCGGTTCGTCCGCGCAAGAAGAGCACGGCCCCTTCCACCAGTTGACGGTACTCCTCCGGCGAGATGCGCCCCACGCACGGGGCGGGGCACCGGCCGATCTCGTAGTAGAGGCAAGGTCTTTCGCGCCTCCTGAACTCGGCGTTGGAGCAGCGTCTCAGGGGAAAGAGGCGGGCCAGGAACTTCAGGGTTTGGCGCACCGCACCCGCAGAAGGATAGGGGCCGAAGTAGAGGGCGCGATCTCGGCGTTTGCGCCGGACCACGGTGAGGGAGGGGAATTTTTCCTGCACCGAGAGCCGCAGGAGGGGATAGGCCTTGTCGTCGCGCAGGATGACGTTGTAGCGCGGGCGATGGCGCTTGATGAGATTGGCCTCGAGGATGAGGGCCTCCTTTTCGCTGCGCGCGACGATGGTCTCCACGCACGCGGTGCGGGCGGTGAGAACGCGGGTCTTGGTGCTGGCGAGGTCTTCCCGCAGATAGCTCTGGAGGCGCTTGCGGAGGTTCTTGGCCTTTCCTACGTAGAGGACCTCGCCCTTTTCGTCCTTGAAGAGGTAGACCCCGGGGCTTTCCGGGGCGTCTTTGATGAGAGACGGCTCAAGGGGCATGGTCGATCAAGGCCACGGCGTAGGCGGCTATGCCTTCTTCGCGTCCGGCAAAACCCAAGCCTTCGGTGGTCTTGGCCTTAATGTTAACCGCCTCTTCGGGCAAAGAAAGGGCCTCGGCCAGGCGTTTTCTCATCTGCGGGATGAAGGGGGCCAGTTTGGGCTTCTGGGCCACGATGGTGAGGTCCACGTTGACGATCCGCCAGCCGCGCTCGCGGAGCTTGGCAAGCGTCTCCTCGAGGAGGGTGAGGCTCGAGATGTTGCGGAAGCGCTCGTCGGTGTCGGGAAAGTGCCGTCCGATATCGCCGAGGGCCGCGGCGCCGAGCAGGGCGTCTATCAGGGCGTGGAGGGCGACGTCGGCGTCCGAGTGGCCAAGGAGTCCCCTTTCGTGCGGAACCTTGACCCCGCACAGGTAGAGGGGCCGATCTTCCACCAGGCGGTGCACGTCGTAGCCAAAGCCTACTCGCATGATCCTTCCTCAAAGGCTCGTCGCAGTTCCTGGGCCGCTTCGGGATA
>JAADCO010000113.1 GCA_013154385.1 Thermodesulfobacteriota bacterium | reverse complement strand
GGGAGGGCTTTACGCATCCCCGGCTCCTCGGCCGCCATCATCTGGAAGAAGAGGGCCTCCTCGTCCTCGTGTTCGAACCAGACGAAGTGAACGAAATCCTCCGGGCCGTGCTCGACTTCCGTCCGCAGGCAGAGATCCTTGAGGCCGGGCTCTCGCCAAGCCCCGGCCCCCTCCTGGGATACCGCCTGAAGCTAAGCCCTTCCCTCACCCTGGTCTCACCGGGAAAGGGAATCGAGATGCGCCCGGGGGAGATCGTCATCCGCGCCAACCTCTCCTTTGGAAGCGGGTTCCATCCCACCACGGCCCTCTGCGCGCGCCTGATGGAGCGCGCCTTTGCCCGCAGGAAGATGGAAACCGTCTTCGACCTGGGCACGGGAAGCGGGGTCCTGGCCCTGGGGGCGGTTCAGCTCGGCGCCCCGCGGGTCCTGGCCGCAGACATAGACTTCCGCGCCTGCCAGGAGGCGCAGAGAAACGTCCGCCTGAACCAGCGTGAAAGGGAGATCCTGGTGGTCCAGGGGTCGGTGGAATGCGCGCGCCCCCAAAGCTTCGACCTCCTTTTGGCCAACCTCACCATCGTCACCATCCTCACCCTGGCTCCGGAGCTCCCGCAATGTCTTCGCCCCGGAGGGATGATGATCCTTTCGGGGTTCGTCGAGGCCCAGGCCGAAGAGATACTTTCCGCCCTTCCCGGAAGACTCGTGGACCAGGAAAGCCTCGAGGGCTGGACCGCCCTCCTCATCGCCCTTTAGCCCGCCAGACGAGAATCAGGGTAAGAAGGACGCGCAGGTTGGTGAGCGCGGCCAGAAGGAAGTAGAGCCCCTTCACCCAGCCGAGGAGCACCATGACCATGGTGAGGAAGACCCGCTCGTCGCGTTTCCCTGGGATGCGCCGCAGGAGCGGGATCTCCGCGTGGAGAGCGCGGCCAAAGGCCCCGCGATAGCGCTCACTGGTGTAGCTCACCATCACCGAACCGAAGACCGCAAGGAGATAGACGGAAAACTCAAGCGTCCCCTGCGGCGGAAAAGTGAGCCCCAGGGCCAGGAGGAAAGAAAAGTCAACGATCCGGTCGAGCACCGAGTCGAGCCAGCCTCCAAAGGGGCTCGTGCGGAGGCTGGCGCGGGCGATCTCCCCGTCTATGCCGTCGAGCATGGAGCTCACCTGATAGAGCACCGCCGCCCAGGCCGGGGAGGCGAAGACCAGAAGGGCCGCCAAAAGCCCGAGGAGCGTGGTGAGGATCGTGGCCTGGTTGGGCGTCAGACGATCCACCAACCGGACGGAGACCCAGGTGGAGACGCGCCGGTTGAGCCATCGGGAGACCAGCCCGTCTCCGGCGCCCTTCACGCTTCGCTTGACGAGAAGGTAGGTGGCCCGGCGGAGATCCTCCGGGGTGTCCACGTCCATCCAGAAGAACCCCGCGAGCAAGGAGCAGGGTATTTGCGCGCGGGCCATGATCTCCGAGAGCGAGACTTCGTCTTTTTCCTGCACCAGGGCCTCGGCCGCGGTGAAGACCTCCGGGGTGAGGACGAAAAAGCCCGTGTCAAACCCCGTGTAGCGCTTGAGCCCCTTCGAGAGGGCCTTGATGCGCCCCCCTTCGCAAAGGGCCTTGGTGGCCTCCTCCGGGTCAATGAAAAGCCCTTCCGGGTCCACCACCAGGCCCTGGCAGGAGACGGCCTCTTTCACGAAGGCGGGCTCGTAGACGTGATCACCCATGGTGAGAACGAAGGGGCCCTTCACCTTTTCCCGGGCGAGGTAGAAGGAGTAGCCGTTTCCCCGCTCCGGCTCGGCGTTTAAGACCAGGGTGCAGGGAAACTCCGGATGTCGAGCCAGAAACTCGCGGAAATGTCTCTCGTGCCGGGGATTGATCACTATGATAAACTCGCTGACACCAGCCTCTTTGAGGAGCCGCAGATGGCGATAGAGGAGTTCGCGTCCGGCCACGCGCAAGAGTGGTTTGGGAAAGTCTTCGGTGTAGGGTCTCAGTCGCGTGCCCAAACCCGCCGCCAGAATAACCGCCTGCATACCGCCTTCCTCCAGGAAAAGAGATGCCGCACGCCGAGCTAAATATAAGCACTCACCCCAGAGGACCAATCCTTTCCTTTCATCCCCTGATCGTCGGCGACTTCAACTTCTGGGCCTTCTCCGCCGTCACCGAAGACGTGCTCGAGGCCCTGAGGCGGGTGCGTTGCGTGATCTTCCCCCAGGTCTTTCCGGAAACACTCTATCACCTGGCCCGGGAGAGGGGGCTTTCGGTCTTTCCCAGCTACGACTATCGCTTCCGCTTTCCGGGAAAGGGCGGCCAATACCTGCTCTTTCGCACCCTGGGGCTTCCGTGTCCGCAAAGCCTCTGGATCCCCAAGATCGCCTCGCTCGGGCCCCATCCCCAGGCCGCGGCGGTCAAATGGCCCCGGATGCCTTTCGTCGTCAAGATCGATCAGGAACACGAAGGGCGCGGGCTCTTCCTCGTGCGCGACGAAAGAGACCTGAAAGAGGCGCTTGAGAGGATTCGGACCTTCGAGCGCGAGGGACGCTACGGATTCCTGGTGCAGGAGTATCTCCCGAGCCCCCACGACCTGCGCGTGGTGATCATCGGCCCGCGGCTCCTTACCTTCTGGCGGAAGCTGGGCCCTGATTTTCGCACGAACCTGGCCCAGGGCGGGGAGATCATCCCCTGCCCGGACCCGGAACTCGAAGAGAAGGCCCTCGCGCTGGCCCGGGAGCTCAGCCGGAAAACCGGGATCAATCTCGCGGCGATAGACTTCCTCTTTCGGGAGGGAGAGGCCCTCTTGAACGAAATCAACTACGTCTTCGGGCGGCGCGCCCTGGGGGAAGGATACGAGGAGCTCCTCTTCGAAGCGGTCACCTGGTTTCTCGAAAGCTCGGAGCCACGGGAAAGCGAACGATGAACCTGCTGCCCTGCCCTTCCCGGCTCTCGAGCGAGATCTCCCCGCCCACTTCCTCCACCCAGTGTCGAATGAGCGAGAGCCCCAGCCCGGAGCCGGAATCCTTGGTGGTGAAGAAGGGTTCAAAGACGAGCTCCTGGAGCTCCTCCTTGATTCCCGTGCCGTTGTCCTCCACGATGAGCACGGCGTAGTCCCCGTCGTCTTTGGTGCGCACGCGGATCAGCCCCCCGGGAGCGGAAACGGCTTCCACCGCGTTCATCACCAGGTTGAGGATGATCTGCTCGAGCACCGCCCGGTTGAGGCGCACGGGCTTTAGGTCCGGGTCGGGATAAACCTCGTACTGCACGCCGGCGGGCACGAAGAACTTGATCAGGGGATGGAGGTCCTCAAGGACCCGGTTGATGTTAAGGAGCTCCGCTCCCTTGCGCAGGTTGCCGATGGAGCTCAGCTTCCGGCTAAGGGTGGAGATGCTCTCGAGCACCACGCGCATCTTTTGATAGCGATGCTTCAGGCGCTCGTCCGAGGTGAGGAGCTCGAGAACCTCGAGTTCTCCGAGGAGGTAGGATAGGAG
>JAADCO010000048.1 GCA_013154385.1 Thermodesulfobacteriota bacterium | reverse complement strand
CTTGCCCCGCGCCTGGCCCGCGAGTTTTCCGAGCAGGCGCGCCACATTCTCGAGCGCATCTGGTTGCTCGACCCCACGCGGGAGGAGCTGTTCTGGCCCCTTTTCGAGTTCCTGGTCTCCGAATCCGTGGAAGACGCGCTTGATCTCTTCCATCGCTTCGAAACCCTGCTTCGCGCCAAGGGCAAGAAGGTCTCGAGGACGCTGGCCAAAGCGGTGGAGCGGATCAAAGAAAAGGCCGCCCTCCTTGAGAAAAGCCTTTAGCCCGCCTAAGATACGAGTTTTGTGGGTGAAGAGACGCTGATCCTCTCTCTCGAGACCGCCACGCCCTGCGGGGGCGTGGCCATCGTGGGGCAGGAAGTGAAGGGGGAATTGCTCCTGGCCTCCGCGGAGACCCATTCTCGCCGCCTGCTGGCCGGGGCCGACTATCTCCTCAGGCGATTGGGCCTCGGCTTGAAAGACCTTTCCGGGATTGCGGTGAGCATTGGTCCGGGAAGCTTCACCGGTCTGCGCATCGGTCTGGCCACGGCCAAGGGGCTTCACCTGGCCACGGGGCTTCCCCTCCTCGGGGTGGGAACCCTCGAGGCCCTGGCCCTCAACGCCTCTCTTTCCCCTCATCCGGTTTGTCCCGTGCTCGACGCGCGCCGAAACCAGCTCTACACCGCCATCTATCGGTTCGAGAACGGAAAGGCCGTCGAGGTCCTTCCCCCCTCTCTCCTTTCGCCGGAAAGGCTCCTTGAGCACGTCCAGGGGCCCACGGTCTTTCTGGGAGACGGGCTCAAGCCTTTCGGCGAGCTTTTGGCCGCCAGCCTCGGGGACGATTTCCTCACGGTTCCCGAAAACCTGAACCATCCCCGCCCGGCCAACGTGGGCGTGCTGGCGCGTCGGCGTCTCCTCCGCGGGGAGACCGACGATCCGTACCGCTTGTTGCCCCTTTATCTCCGCCCTTCGGAGGCGGAGCTCAAGAGGAGGTCTTGATGGGTACCTGGCTCCTCAAGAGGCTTGCAGGGCTCTTCGTCACCTTCCTCGGCATCACCATCATCTCCTTCACCATCATCCATCTGGCCCCCGGAGAACCCATAAGCCCGATGGCGGACTTCAATCCCAAGTTCACGCCGGAGATGAGGGAGCGCCTCCGCGCGCAGTACGGCCTGGACAAGCCCCTCTACGTCCAGTACCTCAACTGGTTGAAGGGCCTGGCCACCCTGGATCTGGGGCGTTCCTTCGCCCCGGATCGTCGGCCCGTTTGGGACAAGATCAAGGAGCGTCTCCCGGTCACCCTCCTCATCAACGTGCTTTCCCTGCTCATCATTTTCTGCGTGGCCGTGCCCCTGGGGGTGGCTTCCGCCGTGCGGGAAGGGAGCCTCTTCGACCGGGTGACCACGGTCTTCGTCTTCGTGGGCTACGCCATGCCGGGTTTCTGGCTGGCCCTCCTCCTGATGATGCTCTTCGGGATCAAGTGGCATCTTCTGCCCATCTCCGGCCTCCACTCCCTCATGGGTTACGAGCACATGAGTTTCTGGGAGAAAGTGCTCGACTGGGCGAAACACCTGATACTTCCGATCTTCGTCTCGGCCTTCGGCGGCCTGGCGGGTCTTTCCCGCTTCATGCGCTCCTCGATGATCGAGGCCCTGCGCCAGGACTACATCGTCACCGCGCGCGCCAAGGGGCTTCCGGAAAGGGTCGTGGTCTATCGGCACGCCCTGAGAAACGCCCTCCTTCCCGTGATCACCATCCTCGGTCTTTCCATCCCTGGTCTCGTGGGGGGAAGCGTGATCTTTGAGTCCATCTTCAGCATCCCCGGCGTGGGGCAACTCATGTGGCAGGCGGTCATGGCGCGGGACTATCCGGTGATTATGGGCAACTTGGTCATCGTCTCCGTGCTCACGCTCCTCGGGAACCTTTTGGCCGATATCTGCTACGCCTTGGCTGATCCGCGCATCAGGCTGGGAGGACGCTCGTGATCAGGGCTCTCTTGAGGCATCCCTTGGGTCTTGCCGGAGCTCTCGTGGTGGGGGGATTGGTCTTCGTGGCGCTGGCGGCTCCCCTCATTGCGCCCTACGATCCCCTGGCCATAGACGTGGCCCACGTGCTCGAGCCGCCCAGCCTGGCCCATCCGTGCGGCACGGATCTCCTGGGCCGCGACGTGCTCTCCCGCCTCATCTACGGCGCGCGGGTCTCGCTCGAGGTGGGTGTTCTCGCGGTGGGCATCTCCCTGGCCATCGGCGTGGTGCTGGGGGCGGTGGCCGGCTACTTCGGAGGCTGGGTGGACGGCCTCATCTCCCGCCTCATCGACATCATGCTCTGTTTCCCCACGATCTTTCTCATCCTGGCGGTGATCGCCTATCTCGAGCCCTCCATCGTGAACATCATGATCGTCATCGGTCTTACGAGCTGGATGGGCGTGGCCCGTCTGGTGCGGGCCGAGTTCTTGAGCCTCAAGGAAAGGGAGTTCGTGCTGGCGGAAAGGGCCCTGGGAGCCGGGCCGGCGCGAATCATCTTCTATCACATCCTGCCCAACGCCCTGCCGCCCATTCTGGTTTCCGCCACCCTCGGCGTGGGCATGGCCATTCTGGTGGAGTCCGCCCTTTCCTTCCTCGGGCTCGGGGTTCAGCCCCCCACGCCTTCCTGGGGGAACATGCTGACCGAGGGGAAGGAAACGCTCGAGATAGCCTGGTGGCTTTCGGTCTTTCCGGGGTTGGCCATCCTCATCACCGTGCTCGGCTTCAACCTCCTGGGTGAGGCCATCCAGGAGCTTACCGACCCCCGCCGCCTCCGTCGTTGACCTCGGTTCGAGCGGACTTATCGTAAAGTTAGACCTTAAGACAAAGGGGGTGAGAGAGATGGCCGAACTCGTTCCCTGGCGGCCGTTGCGTGATCTGAAGAGGGAGATGGATCGTCTGTGGAATGAATTTTTCAGGAAGGAGACCCTCCCGGACATATTCGAAACCGAATGGGTGCCTGCGCTCGATATTTCCGAGACCAAAGACGCCGTCATCGTGCGCGCGGATGTTCCGGGAATAGATCCCAACGAGATCGAAATCACCATCAGCGGCAACACCCTCACCATCAGGGGTGAGAAGAAGCAGGAACGCGAGGAGAAGGGTGAGAACTTCTACCGCGTGGAGCGGAGCTACGGAAGCTTCGTGCGCTCCATCCAGTTGCCGGCAGAGGTGGAGACGGACAAGGTGGAAGCCACCTACAAGAACGGCGTGTTGAAGATCATCCTTCCCAAGAAGTCAGAGGCAAAGGGCAAACAGATCCCCGTCAAAGTCGAAAGTTGACGGCCAAACCTCCTGCCGAGGGGCCTACGTTGAGTGGGCCCCTTTCTTGTCTTGACGATCAATCCTACCGATGACAATCTTGAAAAGCCCGCGGGAGTGGCGGAATTGGTAGACGCTCCGGACTTAGGATCCGGTGGGGCTATTCCCCGTGGGGGTTCAAGTCCCCCCTCCCGCACCAATCTTCGGTGATTT
>JAADCO010000152.1 GCA_013154385.1 Thermodesulfobacteriota bacterium | reverse complement strand
GAGATTCCGAGATCGGATTTATCGGAATTTCCAATCTTCAGGAGGCCTTTGAGGCCCTTTTTCGCTAGAAGTTTTGTTGCACCCTGGAGACCCTCGCATTATGATTCAGCAAACTCCCCCTTTAGGAGGCGCGTGATGGGTGTGGTGCACGTAACGGATCAGAATTTTGAAAAAGAAGTGTTGCAATCCGACATTCCTGTCTTGGTGGATTTTTGGGCCGCTTGGTGTGGTCCCTGCCGGGCCATTGCGCCGATCATCGAAGAGCTGGCGGAGGAATACGCCGGTAAACTCAAGGTCTGCAAGATGAACGTTGACGAAAACCCCATTACCCCCGGGAAGTTCGGTATTCGGGCCATTCCCACGCTCATCTTCTTCAAGAATGGCCAGCCCGTAGATATGATCACGGGAGCAGTGGCCAAATCCACCATCGAGAACGTCATCCAACGTCTCCTCTCTTCTTGAGATGGCGGAAACGCATGACCTGGTAATCATCGGCGGCGGTCCCGCGGGGCTTACGGCTTACTTGTACGCCGCGCGGGCTCGCCTGGATTGCGTCCTAGTGGAGAAGACCTCCCCCGGTGGCCAGGTCCTGGTCACGGATCTGGTGGAAAACTACCCCGGATTCCCCGAACCCCTCTCCGGCTTCGAACTGATGGACCGCTTCGTGGCCCAGGTCAAGAAGCTCGGGCTCCAGACGATCAGCGGAGAGGTGGTGCGCCTCGAAATCGAAGGCGAGCGCAAGAAGATCGTCTTCGATGACGGCCGCGTGCTTCAGGCGCAGGCGGTGATCATTGCCACCGGGGCCCGGCCCAACCGGCTCGGAGTTCCGGGGGAGGAGGAATTCCTCGGCAAAGGGGTTTCCTATTGCGCCACCTGCGACGGCCCCTTCTTCCGCGACCAGGAAGTCGCCGTGGTCGGGGGCGGCAACACCGCCGTCCAGGAGGCCATCTTCCTCACCAAGTTCGCCAAGCGCGTTTACCTGATCCATCGCCGGGATCAGCTTCGCGCGCAGAAGATCCTCCAGGAACGCGCCCTGGCCAACGAAAAGATCACCATCCTCTGGAACCGGGTCGTCGAAGAGATCTTCGGACAGGATCAGGTAGAAGGCGTGCGCCTGAAGAACGTAAAGACCGGCGAGACGGAAACCCTCAAGGTCCAGGGGGTCTTCATCTTCGTGGGCATCTCCCCCCAGTCCGAGTTCGTCCGGGGGGTCCTTCCCCTTGACGAGCGGGGCTTCATCATCACCGACTGCGAAATGCGCACGGAAGTGCCGGGGGTGTTCGCCGCCGGCGACGTGCGCGCCAAAGCCTGCCGACAAATAGTCACCGCCGCCGGCGACGGAGCCACGGCGGCCTTCATGGCGGAACACTATCTTTCCCAGAAATGAAGTCGCGCCTGGTCCTCCTCTTGTGCTGTCTCACCTTTCTCCTGGCCGCCTGCGGAGGCGAGCACCAGGGTGGTCTGCTCTCCTGGTTCAAGAAGAAGGAAGAGGAACCCTCCGGGGAGCTCGCCCAGCTCATCCAGAAGGCCCTGCGCTACTATCGCAAGGGCTACTGGGAAATGGCCGAGGAGACCTTCCGCACCATCCGGGACCGCTATCCGGATTCTCCCTACGCCCTGTGGGCCGAGCTCAAGATGGCCGACTGCAAGTTCTACGCCAAGCAATACCTCGAGGCCATCGTGCTCTACGAGGAGTTCGAGAAACTCCATCCCACCAACGAGGCCATCCCTTACGTGGTCTTCCAGATCGGCACCTGCTACTACAAGCTCATGCTCCCTCCGGACCGAGACCAGAGCTTCACCAAGAAGATGATCGAGACCTACGAGCGCCTCCTCCGGCAATTCCCCGACTCACCCTACGTGCTGGAGGCCAAGAAGCGGATCCGCGAGGGGAGGGAGACGCTGGGGGCCCACGAGCTCTACGTGGCCCGCTTCTACCATCGCACCAGACGCTATCGGGCCGCTTACTATCGGATCCTCTATCTCCTGCAGACGTATCCCGAGACTCAGGCGGCGGCCAAGGCCAGACCGCTCGTCCAGGATTACTACGTCAAGGCCCTCGAAGAGACCAAGGCCCTGGCCGAGGGAACCCTCAAGGATTACTGGGGAAGACCCTTCAGGTAGCGCTTCTTTCCGTCAGGTCTTCGGGGATCAGGTCCCCGATCTCCTCCAGGTCGTCGAGGAGGTCTTCCCGGATCTCGGCCAGAGGTTCTTCTTCCACTTCCTCGACGAAGAGCTCTTCCTCCTCGGCCTCGTCCACGGCCAAGAGCACCTCTTCCGGCTCCTCGGCCTCCTCGAGCACGGAAACTTCCTCTTCCGTCAGATCGAGATCCTCGAGGTCGAACTCAGGCTCTTCCGCGGCAAAGATCAGGTCTTCCTCCTCGTCCTCGGGCTCGGGTTGGGCCAGAGACTCCTCCTCGACCTGGTCTTCGGCAAAAAGGAGGTCTTCCGCGAAATCCTCGACGGGCTCCGGACCTTCGCCCTCGAAGAGCCCCTCGAAGGCCTCGGGATGAGGCTCGTAAAAGGGCCCGAAGAGCTCGTTCAATTCTCGCAGATCTGACTGACATTGGGGACAGAGACGAAAGTATTCGGCGATGATGAGCTTACACTTGGGACAACGCATTTTTCCTCCTGGCCAGAAGGATCAAAGATTGTTTATAATCAGGGCCGTATGAAGCGGCCCTACTTTCTCCTTATCGTCTTTTTGGCGCTCTGGCTCTTAAATTGTTCGGGGGCACCGGAGAGGAACCTGGCCTCGGAAGCCTGCCTCATCCGGAAAGGGGTCTCCACCAAGCAGGAGGTCTATCAGCTCCTCGGGCCGCCGGATAAGGTAGTTCGTCAACCGCCGAACATCGAAGAGTGGTACTATTATCACGTCAACGAAGACACGCTCAGCAAACTCCCGCTTTTGGGCAAAAAGCTGGGAGAGGAAGAGGTGGAGATCCTCCGCATCCGTTTCACGGGTGACCGGGCCTCGGATTGCATATATCTCGTGCGTCGTCAAAAGGAGTAGACCATGGAGCCTGACATTTACCAGCGTGCCAGAGACCGCATGGTCCAGACCCAGATTGCCGCCCGCGGCATCCGCGACCCGAGGGTGCTGGCGGCCATGCGCAAGATCCCCCGGCACCTCTTCGTGGACGAAGCCCTGAAGGATCAGGCCTACGGCGACTATCCCCTGCCCATCGGAGAGGGGCAGACCATCTCTCAGCCCTACATCGTGGCCCTGATGACCGAGGCCCTGGAACTCAAAGGCCCGGAAAAGGTCCTCGAGATCGGCACGGGGTCCGGATACCAGACGGCGCTTCTCGCGGAACTCGCCGACGAGGTCTATTCCATCGAGCGCTATCCGAGCCTTGCCCACCGCGCGAAAAGGCTCCTCGAAAAACTTGGCTATCGCAACGTCCACATCAAGGTGGGAGACGGCACCAAGGGCTGGCCCGAAGCCGCGCCCTTCGACGCCATCATCGTCACCGCCGCGGGGCCGAAGATCCCGGAGCCGCTGATCGAGCAACTCAAAGACGGCGGGCGCCTGGTCATGCCCGTGGGAGACGAATGGTCCCAGTACCTCATCAAGATCACCAAGAAGGGCGACAAGCTGTTCAAGGAAAACCTGGGCGCGGTAAGATTCGTGAAACTGGTGGGGGAACATGGATTTCAGGAATAAACGCCGCATCGCCGTCTTCGGAGCGGGCATCTGCGAGGGAGAGATCTATCAACTGGCCTACGAAGTGGGCAAACTCCTGGCTCCGAAAGCCGTGGTCTTCACCGGCGGGCTCGGAGGCGTCATGGAAGCCGCCTCCCGCGGGGCCGTGGAAGCCGGAGGCATGACCGTGGGCATCCTTCCGGGCAACCGCGCCGAAGACGCCAACCCTTACGTCCAGATCCCCGTGGTCACGGATCTCGGCCAGGCGAGGAACGTGGTCCTGGTGCGCACGGCGGAAGCGGCCATCGCCATCTCCGGAGGCTACGGCACGCTCTCGGAGATCGCCCTGGCCTTGAAGATGTGGAAACCCGTGGTGGGGCTGCGCACCTGGCCCAACATTGAGGGTGTCTCCTACGTGGAGACCCCGGAAGAGGCCGTGCAAAAGGTCTTCGAGCTCCTCGAGGTGAAGAAGGTCACTTCCTGAGCATGGACCTTATCTCTTCACCTATGCGCTGCACCTGCAAGCGGGCCTCCTCTTCGTCGAAGGTGAGCACCCGCCCCCCGCGCATGATCCAGTTCCCATCCACCATCACCGCTTCCACGTCCCCGCCCCTGGCGCTGTAAACCAGAAGCGACAAGGGGTCGTGAAGCGGCGTCAGATGGGGCCTTCCGAGGTCCACCACCGCGAGATCAGCGCACCATCCCGGTTCGAGGCGGCCGCAGCCCTTGAAGTCGAGCGCCTCGGCGCCCAGCTCCGTGGCCATGCGAAAGACGGTTTTCGCCGGCAACCTGGTGGGGTCGAAGGAAAGCCCCTTCTGCACCAGGGCCGCGGTGCGGAGCTCGGTGAGCAAATCGAGGTCGTTGTTGCTGGCCGGACCGTCGGTCCCTATGGCGGTGGTCACCCCGGCCTCAAGGAGGGCCACCACCGGGGCCACGCCGGAACCGAGCTTCAGGTTGCTCTCCGGGCAGTGCGCCACCCTTACGCCCTTTCGGGCAAAGAGCTCGATCTCTTCGTCCACCAGCTGGACGGCGTGAGCCACCAGGAGACGGTCGTCGAGGAGCCCCAGCTCATCGAGATGAGCCGGCGGCCGGCGCCCGTAGCGGGCCTTGATCAGGCTGACCTCTTCCTTGGTCTCGGAGAGATGGATGTGCACCAGCGCGCCGAAGCGGTCGGCTATCTCCTTGGCCTTTTTCAGGGTCTCAGGGGAACAGGTGTAGGTGGCGTGCGGACAGACGAGGATGTTGATCCGCGGATGCCCCTCGTACTGGCGCAGGAGCTCCTCGGTGAGGGCGAGCCCCTTCTCCAGCGGACCGTAGCCCGGGGAGGGGAAGTCGAAGAGCCCTTCTCCCAGGGCCGCGCGGATTCCGGCTTCCTCCACCGCCCGGATGACCTCCGGTTCGAAGAGATACATGTCCGCAAAGACCGTCACCCCGGAGCGGAGCATCTCGGCGATGGCCAGCTTGGCCCCCCAGTAGACCCATTCCCGCCGGAGATGCTTCTCCACGGGGAAGATGTATTTCTCAAGCCAGGTCATCAGGGGCAGATCGTCGGCCAGCCCGCGGAAGATGGTCATCGAGGCGTGGGTGTGGGTGTTGGCCAGGCCGGGAAGGATCAGCCCTTCGGGGAAGTCGAAGACCTCGGCCTCCGGATGCTGCGACACGAGGACTTCTCTTTCGCCGAGCGCCGCGACCTTTCCGTCCTCCACCAGGAGGGCCTTGTGGAAGAGGGGTTCTTTGTCCCAGGAGACCATGATCACTTTGGCGGAAACGATCTTCTTCATCTCTCCTCCTCTTGACGCTTCTCGGGCACGCCCTTAGATGAAGTCATGCTCTGGCTCGGAATAGCGGTGGCCACCGCGTTCTTCACCGCCGCGGGGGACGCCCTGGTCAAACATTACCTGCGTCCCTTCGGCACGGCCAAGATGGCCCTGGCGCGCGTCCTGGCCCCCATCTTCTTCCTCCTGCCCCTGCTCTTGCTCCAGCCCTGGCCGCCGCTTGACCGCGTGTTCTGGCGCACGGTGCTCATCCTCCTGCCGCTGGAGACCACGGCCCTCCTCTGCTACATGGAGGCCCTCCGGGTCTCTCCCCTTTCGCTCACCGTGCCCTTCCTGGCCTTCACCCCGGCCTTCATGATCGTCACCGGGGCCCTCATCCTGGGGGAGCACTTGAACACCCAGGGCATCCTGGGCATCTTCCTCATCGTTTGCGGAAGCTACGCCCTCCACCTCAACACCCTGCACCAGGGCTTGCTGGCCCCTTTCCGGGCCATCCTGCGGGAGCGCGGCTCCCTTCTCATGCTGCTCGTAGCCTTTCTATATGCCATTACCTCGGTCCTGGGTAAACTGGCCGTGCAACACTCAAGCCCCTTTTTCTTCGCCTGCTTCTACTTCGTGGTGCACGGCGTCTTCGCCGTGGCGGTGTTGCGGATCTTCTTCCGGGTGCGTCCGCTCGAACTGATCCGCCTCTGTCCGCGCGGGGTGCTCCTCGTGGGCCTGGCCCAGAGCGCCATGGTCATCTGCCACATGTGGGCCATCAGCCTGGCCCCGGCCGCCTACATGATCGCCGTAAAGAGGCTGAGCGTGCTCTTCGGCGTCCTCATGGGCGGGCTCGTGTTTCGGGAGGAGGCCCTGGCCAGCCGGCTCCTCGGAGCCGTCCTCATGCTGGCCGGCGTCTTCCTCATCGCCCTTTCCTGAAAAAATAATTTGGCTTTTGCACGCACAAGAGGTTATTATTCGGGGGAGGGAGGAATCATGGCCACCTTCACCCTGACGGACCGTGTGCGCGCCTGGAGTCAACCTTTTCTGGCACCCATTGCCGATTTCTTGGCCCGCCTGCGCGTCTCTCCCAACACGGTGACCATCCTCGGGTTCCTCGGTTGCGTGGCGGTGGGCGTCGTCCTGGCGCTGGGCTATCTGCGCCTCGGAGGGCTGATGCTGGCCATCTTCGGCCCCCTCGATGCCGTGGACGGGCTCCTGGCCCGCCGGTCCGGACAGCAGACCAAGTTCGGCGCCTTCCTTGATTCCACCCTGGATCGCTACTCCGAGATCGTCATCTTCGGCGGACTCCTCTATTTCCTCCTGGAGACCAACCAATCCCTGGCGGTCCTCCTCCTCTTCTTCGCCCTGTCGGGCTCCCTCATGGTGAGCTACACCAGGGCGCGGGCCGAGGCCCTGGGCTTTGAGTGCAAGGTCGGGCTCCTCACCCGCTTCGAGCGGCTCCTTCTCCTGACCGGCGGCCTGATCACGGGCTGGCTCCTTCCCGTGCTGGCGATCCTTGCGGTCTTCACCAACCTCACGGCCCTCCAGCGCATCATCCATGTCCGAAAACAAGCAAAGAGCTGAGGCCGGCGTCCTCTATGTAGTGGCCACGCCCATCGGCAACCTGCGCGACATCACCCTCCGGGCCCTGGACATCCTCGAGAGCGCAGACATCCTGGCCTGCGAGGACACGCGCACGGCCCTGAAGCTCCTCAACCGCTTCGGAATCCGCGGGCCGAAGCTCGTGGCCTATCACGAGCACAACGAAAACGAGCGCGCGCCTCAGTTGATAGCGGCCCTCAAGCAGGGGCAAAGCGTGGCCCTGATAAGCGAAGCCGGGACCCCGGGCATATCCGACCCCGGGGCCAGGCTGGTGGCCCTGGCCCACGAAGAGGGGGTGCCCGTGCGCCCGGTCCCCGGTCCCTCGGCCCTGGCCGCCGCCCTGAGTGTTTCCGGTTTCGACCTGCGCCGCGGGTTTCTCTATCTCGGGTTCCCTCCGGCCAAGCGGGGGGAGAGAAGGAAATACCTCTCGGAAGTCGCCCACGAGAGGCGTCCCCTCGTGCTCTTCGAATCCCCCCATCGCCTCGCCGAGACCCTGGAAGACCTCTACGAGATCCTCGGGGAAAGGCGCGTCTTCCTCGCGCGGGAGATGACCAAGCGCCACGAGGAGTACACCCTGAGCGAGCTTTCGGCGCTGAAGGAGCGCTTTGCCGGGGAGGAGGCCCGGGGCGAGGTGACCCTGGTCATCGAAGGAGCCGCGAAGAGCCGCGAAGAACCGGAAGGCGTCGAGGTCGAGGAAGAGCTCTCCCGCCTCTTGGACGAAGGGGTTCCGCTCAAGGAGGCCAGCCGCCTCCTGGCCCAGAGGACCGGCCTCTCGGCCAAGGAGATCTATCGCCTGGGGCTCAAGCTGAAGAAGAGTTGAGCTCTCGGAGGAAGGACTCCACCTCCTCGAAGAAGGCCGGAAGGATCTCTTCCTCCTTGACCTTGCGGATGATGCGCCCCTTGCGGAAGATGAGCCCCACGCCCTTGCCTCCGGCAAGCCCCACGTCGGCTTCGCGCGCCTCCCCGGGCCCGTTGACCACGCAACCCATGACCGCCAGCTTGAGCGGATGCTCTATCTTGCGGGCGAAGCGCTCGACTTCTTCGGCAATGCGGAAGAGGTCTATTTCGCAGCGGCCGCACGTGGGGCAGGAGATGATCTCCGGCCCGCGATGCCGCAGGCCCACGGTGCGCAGGATCTCGTAGGCCACGTGGACCTCTTCCTCCGGATCGCGGGTGAGGGAGACCCGCAGGGTGTCCCCGATGCCTTCGGAGAGGAGGACTCCCAGGGCAAAGGCGCTCTTCACCGTGCCGGCAATGAGGCCGCCGGCTTCGGTCACCCCCAGATGGAGGGGAAAGTCGCTCTTTTCCGCAAAGAGACGATAGGCCTCGATGGTGGTCCAGACGTCGGAGGACTTGAGGGAGACCTTGAGGTTTTCAAAGCCCAGGTCCCCCACGATGAAATCCAGATGGCGCAGGGCGCTTTCCACCAGGGCCTCGGGTGTGGCCCCGCCGTATTTGCGGCGCAGGTCCTTTTCGAGGGAGCCGGCGTTCACGCCGATGCGCACCGCCGCCCCGCGCTCCTTGGCCGCCAGGATGACCTTCTTGACGTTTTCCAGTCCCTTGATGTTGCCGGGATTGATCCGCAGGCCGTCGGCCCCCTGCTCCAGGGCGGAGATCGCCAGGCGCCAGTCGAAGTGGATGTCCGCGATGAGGGGAATGCCTATCTTTTTCTTGATGTCTCCTATGGCGCGCGCGGCTTCTTCGTCAGGCACCGCCACCCGGATGATCTCGCAACCCACTTCCTCGAGGCGCTTGATCTGCGCCACGGTGGCGTCCACGTCCCGCGTGTCCGTGTTGGTCATGGATTGCACCACCACCGGATGCCCGCCGCCCACGGGAACGGAACCAACGTGGATGGTTTTTGTCTTTTTTCGCACCTTTTCTTGCCGGCTCATCCTATTAAGAGTATAACACTTTTTGCCTGCTCTGATAGGAAGAAGCAATAAATTGCTGGCCAGAGGAGGAAGAGGTGACCATCAAAAAATATTTGGCCTTTTTACCGCGTTTTTTGAAGCTTATTTTGGGGCTCCTGAAGGATTCGCGTGTGCCCGTAGAGGACAAAGCCATCCTCTTCGCTGCTCTGGCTTATCTGTTCAATCCCGCCGATTTCCTCCCCGACGCCATTCCCTTCTTCGGGATGGTGGACGATCTCTATCTCGTGGCCCTCGCCCTGTTGCGTCTCCTGAACCACGTGGACGAGGAGGTGTTGCGGGACCACTGGCCCGGAAACGAAGACATCGTGCCGCTCCTCAAGAAGATCGTCTCCTGGGGCGCGAGGCTCCTTCCCGCGCGAATCCGCGAAGCGGTCATCGGAGAGGTAGAAGGTGCAGCTTGACCTGAAGAAGCTCCAGGTATTCGTGGCCGTGATGGAGCAGAGGAGCTTCTCTCGCGCGGCGGAGATATGCCATCTCTCCCAGCCCACGGTCTCCGGACACATCAAGGCCCTGGAGGAAGCCCTGGGCATCACCCTGCTCGACCGGCACACGAGAGAAGTGGTCCCCACGCGGGCCGGGCTCCTGCTCTATCGCTACGCCAAGCGCATCGTGCGCCTGGTGCGGGATCTCGAGCAGGAGATGACCCTCTTCAAGTCCGGGGGAAAGGGAAAGCTCCTTCTCGGAGGGAGCACCATCCCCGGGCAGTACATCCTCCCGCGCGTGCTGGGGGCCTTCAAGAAGATCCATCCCGACGTGGAGATCACCCTGAAGATAGCGGACACCAAGGAAATCTCGCGCCTGGTGTGTGAGGGGGAGCTCGAGCTGGGGGTGGTGGGGGCCAAGATCTTTGAGGGAGAGCTCGTCTTCGAGCCCCATTTCCGGGACGAAATCATCCTCGCCGTGCCCGGCCACTGGGAGCTTCCGGCCCACATCTCCCCGGAAAGCCTGCGGGACATCCCGCTCATCGTGCGCGAGAAGGGCTCCGGCACGTGGCTCACGGCCAAGAAGGCCCTGCGGGAAATCGGGGTGCCGGCGGAAAAGCTCCACGTGGTTGCCGAGCTCGGTTCCACGGAGGCCGTCAAGCAGGCCATCAAGGAAGGCATCGGCGGGGCCTTCATCTCCAGGAAAGCCGTCGAAGAGGAGCTTTCGCGGGACCTCATCCGGGAAATCGGCATCGAAGGGCTCAAGATAGAGCGCAACTTTTATCTCATCACGCAGGAGAGACGCACGCTCTCTCCCATTGCGCAGATTTTTATAGATTTTTTCAAAAGCTACGGTTAAAAGCCTTCTTGATCGCTCCAAGGGTGTGATTACATTAGCCCTTGGCACCAAAATTTGTTGGGAGGTGAGCCATGTCGGGCAAAAAGGTTCGGGTGGCGATCGCGGGAGTAGGAAACTGTGCCAGCGCTTTGATTCAAGGCATCTATTATTATCGCGAAAAAGGCTTAGACGTCACCCAGGGCGTGATGTTTCCCGATATAGGTGGATACAAGCCTTGGGATCTGGAAGTCGTTGCCGCCTGGGACATAGACGCACGCAAAGTGGGCAAGGACGTTTCCCAGGCCATCTTTGCCCCACCCAATTGCACCACCATATTCCACAGGGACGTCCCTGAACTGGGCGTCAAGGTCCGCAAAGGAAAGGTCCTCGATGGTTGTGCCCCGCACATGGCGCACTATCCCGAAGACAAGACCTTTGTCGTCTCCGACGCCAAGGAAGACGAGCTCGAGGACGTGGTCTCGGTCCTGAAGGACACCCAGGCCGACGTGCTCATCAACTACGTCCCGGTGGGTTCGGAGGAAGCGGCGCGCTTCTACGCCGAGGCCTGCCTCAAGGCCGGCGTGGCCTTCGTCAACGCCATGCCCACTTTCATCGTCTCCGGTGACTGGGGCAAACGCTTCGAAGAAGCCGGGATCCCCGCGGTAGGCGACGACATCAAGAGCCAGGTGGGGGCAACCATCGTCCATCGGGTGCTCACCAAGCTCATGGTGGACCGGGGCGTCCCTGTCAAGCGGTCCTATCAGGTCAACTTCGGGGGCAACACCGACTTTCTGAACATGCTCGCGCGCGAGAGGCTGAAGACCAAGAAGGTCTCCAAGACCGAAGCCGTGACCTCGCTCCTCCCCTACGACATCGGGGAAGACAACATCCACATCGGCCCCTCGGACTGGATTCCCTGGCTGAAGGACAACAAGATCGCCTACATCCGCCTGGAAGGAGAGCTTTTCGGCGGTGTGCCCATGTACATCGAGCTCAAGCTGAGCGTGGAGGACTCTCCCAATTCCGCGGGTTCGGCCATTGACGCCATTCGCTGTGCCAAGCTGGCCATGGATCGCGGCGTGGCTGGTCCGCTGATCTCCATCTCGGCCTACACCATGAAGCATCCTCCGGAGCAGTATCCCGACGACATCGCCCGCCA
Source organism: Thermodesulfobacteriota bacterium (assembly GCA_013154385.1). Lineage (GTDB taxonomy): Bacteria > Desulfobacterota > Thermodesulfobacteria > Thermodesulfobacteriales > Thermodesulfatatoraceae > JAADCO01. Next base: position 4,513 of record JAADCO010000152.1, on the reverse strand, counting down.
GATGGTGGTGGAGTTCATCGAGGGCAAGCGCGAACGCTAAAAAAGGAGGTCCTGATGTTTGCCTTCTCCGAAAGGTTGAAGAAGCTTCCTCCCTATCTCTTCGTGGAGCTGGATCGCCTGAAGGCCGAAGCCAAGGCGCGGGGAGTGGACGTGATAGACCTCGGGGTGGGGGACCCGGATCTCCCCACCCCGGAGCACATCGTCCAGGCCGCGGTGGAAGCCGTGAAGAAACCCGAAAATCACCACTATCCCTCGAGCGTGGGGATGCGCGCCTTCCGGGAGGCCGCGGCCCGCTGGATGGAGCGGCGTTTCGGCGTCTCCCTCGACCCGGACCGCGAGGTCGTCACCCTCATCGGCTCAAAGGAAGGTATCGCCCACTTTCCCCTGGCCTTTGTCAATCCCGGGGACGTGGTGCTCGTGCCCACGCCGTCCTATCCCGTCTATCACATCGGGACCCTATTCGCCGGCGGGGAGACCTACTATCTGCCGCTCCTTGCGGAAAACCGCTTCCTCCCGGACCTCGAATCCATCCCCGCGGACGTGCTCTCCCGGGCCAAGATCCTCTGGCTCAACTATCCCAACAACCCCACGGCGGCGGTGGCGGATCTCGACTTCTTCTCCCGCGTGGTGGATTTCGCCCGCAAACACGGGCTCATCGTGGCCCACGACGCCGCCTACACCGAGCTCTACTTCGACGACTTCAAGCCCCCGAGCATCCTCCAGGTGGACGGCGCCAAGGACGTGGCCATCGAGTTCCACAGCCTCTCGAAGACCTATTGCATGACGGGCTGGCGCATCGCCTTTGCCGTGGGCAACGAGGAGCTCATCTCCGGGCTCACCAAGGTCAAGAACAACGTGGATTCCGGCGCCTTCCAGGCCGTGCAGGAAGCGGGCATCGCCGCGCTTTCCGGAGACCAGAAGTGCGTGGAGGAGTTCCGGCAGATCTTCAAGGAGCGCCGGGACGTGGTGGTGGAGGGGCTCAAGGAGCTCAGCTTCGAACTCGACCCTCCCAAGGCCACCTTCTACGTCTGGGCCCGGGTGCCGGAGGGCTACACCTCGGCTGACTTCTGCGCCAAGCTTCTCCAGGAAGCGGGCATCGTCGTCACGCCGGGCAACGGCTTCGGCGATCCCGGCGAGGGGTTCTTCCGCATCGCGCTCACCGTGGACAAGGACCGGCTCAAGGAGGCCCTGGCACGGATCGGCGACCTCAAGTTCTAAAGCGGGCCTACATCGGCATTGGTTCGAACCTGGGAGACCGCCTGGGGTTCTGTCGCCAGGCCCTGGCCGGTCTCCGCCGGGCGCCGGGAATTAGGCTGAAACGCTGGTCAGCGGTCTATCTCACCGAACCGGTGGGGTTCGTTTCGCCCCACTGGTTCCTGAACCTGGTGGCGGAGATAGAGACCTCCCTCTCCCCCTGGGCCCTGCTCCTCGAGCTCTGGCGCCTGGAATGCGCCGCCGGGAGGAAACGGGCCGAGGGCATCCTCGACCGCACCCTCGACCTGGATCTCCTGCTGTACGAGGGCGTAATTCTCCGCTCTCCGGTGCTCACCCTGCCTCATGCGCATCTGCACCGGCGCCGTTTTGTTCTCCTCCCCTTGACAGATCTCTCCGCAAGGGAGAAACATCCCCTTATGGACCAAACTTTTGCGGAACTCCTGGCCTCCTTGCCTCCGGGTGAACGGGTGGAGTTCTTGACTTTCGTGGAACCATGATGCGCCTGCTGATCATTCTCGCCCTCATATTTCTCATCGTCTGGGTGGGACGCTCCGTCCTCGAGGACCTGAAGATCCTTTCCTCGCGGCGCAGGACTGCCAGCCAGAAGAGGACCACCAAAAAGAAATCTCCTTCAAGCCCTCATCTGCCGGTAACCGATAAACTCGTACAGGACCCGGTTTGCGGCGTCTACTGCGCCAAAAGTGCAGCCTACACCGCCATCTGGAAAGGAAAGGTCTACTACTTTTGCAGCGAAGAATGTCGCCAAAAGTTCTTGAAAGAGCGTTCCTCTGCCTCTTCTGGCTGATGTTGTCGGCCACACCGGCCTTGAGCGAGCTTTACGTCTACCGCGATGCCCAGGGAGTCCTCCACGTGACCAACATCCCCGTGGGGGAACCCTGGAAGCCCTACGACGCCATCGAGGACTACTTCGAGAAGGCGGCGAGCCTTTACGACCTCGATGCGGCTCTTCTGCGCGCCATCGCCCGCGCGGAATCCAACTTCGACCCCCGCGCGGTTTCGCCCAAGGGCGCCCTGGGGCTCATGCAGCTCATGCCGGAAACAGCCCGCGCCTACGGGGTGAAGGACCCCTTTGACCCGGAAGAAAACGTGCTGGGCGCCGCGGCCTATCTGCGCGACCTGATCCTGGAATTCAAGGACATTCGCCTGGCTCTCGCGGCTTACAACGCCGGGCCGGAACGGGTGCGCAGTTATCGTGGTGTACCACCTTTTTCCGAAACCATGCTATATTTGGAGCGCGTCTTTCGCTTCTGGCGCCTTTATCGAACGCAAAAAAATTTTCGAATTCTGACAAAAAATCCTTAAAAAACCGCCTGGTGCGCTTTACAATATAAAGGCCGGTTGTTACTATGCAGGCCGCCAAATGAGGAGGTTATCGTGAAGATTTTCTTCGATCCTGACATCCCTGCGGACATACAGGAGGAAATCAAGAAAGTTGTGGAAGAGCAAGTGGAAGGCCCCTGTCCGTCTTGCGGATGTGACGAAATTTACGTCTCCCTCCTGGACAACACCTTAGACGTGAAGTGCTACGATTGTGGGGAAAGCTTCTTTGAACTCGAACTCCAGGTTGAAGAACAGCAATCCGCCTAGGCTTCCTTTTTCCTCTCGATGAAGGCATAAGCGTTGTGAGCATGAATGGACTCAAAATTTTCCGCTTCCACAACAAACCAGGTGATTTCCGGGTGGGCGAGGAGACGGCGGCACACCTCGCGCACCACGTCCTCCACGAACATCGGGTGGTCGTACGCCCACTCGGTGACGAACTTTTCGTCCGGTCTCTTAAGTAGCGGATAGACCGGCGAAGAAGCGCACTTTTCCACTATCTCAATCAGTTCCTCGATCCAGATAAACTTCTTGAACCTCACCCGAACCTTGACCAGCCCGCGCTGGTTGTGGGCCCCGCGCTCGCTGATCTCCTGCGAGCAGGGGCAAACCGTCATCACCGGCACCCGGACCTCGACCATCAGGTCCCGGAAACCCTCGCCGAGGGAGCCGTAGATCTTGCAACCGTACTCCATGAGCCCGCGCGCGCCGGAGACCGGGGCCTCCTTCTCCATGAAGAACGGGAACTCTATCTCGAGATGGGCCATCTTCGCCGAGAGGCGCCGCCTCATCTCCTCGAGGATGCGCGGAATCTTCTTCATGTGAATCTCGTGGCGGTACTCGTTGAGGATCTCCACGAAACGGCTCATGTGGGTGCCCTTGAAGTGGTGGGGCAGATCCACGTACATGTTGATGGTGGCCACGGTGTGCTGGACACCCTTGCGCCGGTCGAGCACGGAGATGGGATAGTGGATGCCCTTGATCCCCACCTTGTCTATTTCTATCTGGCGAAAATCCGGCTGGTTCTGGACGTCTTTAAGTTCCATGCGCGATCTTTTTCTTCAATTCGTGCGCCAATTTTCTGGCGGCCTCGCGCGCCGGACCGGACGTCTCCCGCAGGGGGATTCCGGCCCGCTCCGCCCGGGCCACTTCCTCGTCGCGGGGCAGATACCCGAGGAGCTTCTCCCCCAGCGCCTCCTCGATGTACCGGCGATCCTCCTCTCCGGATAACAGGTTACCAACGAAAAAGACGTTTTTGATCCCCAGGTCGCGGGCAAGCCGGTGGATCTGCTTGGCGGTTTCGATGCTCCCGCGGTAGGGCTGGACGACGATCAGGATGCCGTCAATGGCCGAGACCGTGGCCCTTCCGAAGGGCTCCACACCGGCCTCCAGGTCAACGATCACCGCTTCCTTAGACTGCAGCAGGAGGAGGGAGAGAAGCCGGCGCAAGACGGTCTGTTCCGGGCAGGCGCAACCGCCCCCGGCTTCGCGCACCGCACCGAGCACCATGAGCTTGAGCCCGTTTCTCGTGAGCATGAACTTCTCCGGCAGATCGTCCACCTTGGGGTTGAGCACGTAGAAGGGGCCGTCTTTCTGGGCGCGCTCAAGGAGCAGATCTTTCATCTCCGCCAGGGGGACGATCTCCTCGGCCTGGGGAAAACCGAGGAGACGCGCCAGATGCGGGCTGGGGTCGGCGTCTATGGCGAGCACCTGATAGCCCTGCTCAAGAAGGGCCTCGGCCAGGAGGGCCGACACCGTGGACTTTCCCACTCCGCCTTTTCCGCAAACCGCCAACTTCATGCGCCCTTCATAACAGGAGACGCGAAAGAAGGAAAGATCAATGAAACCAGAGAAAGGGCCGGCGGAACCTGATCCAGGCGGGTTCGCGCAGACAGAGCGCGGTCTTCTCAAGCCCGGGGATCTCTATCAGCACCTGGAGGGAGAGTTCCCGCTTTTC
>JAADCO010000146.1 GCA_013154385.1 Thermodesulfobacteriota bacterium | reverse complement strand
TCGGTGGTGCGGATGAAACGGGAATAGGAGATGTTCAGAAGGGGCCAGGTCTCGCGAAAGATGGCGCTGATGCGATCCACGTACTCCTTGGGAGTAAGCCCTGCCTTTTCCGCCGCGCGGACGATCTTGTCCCCGTGTTCGTCGGTGCCGGTGAGGAAGAAGACCTCCTCTCCGCGCAGGCGTTTGAGCCTGGCGACCACGTCGGCCACCACCGTGGTGTAGGCGTGCCCCAGGTGCGGTTCCGCGTTCACGTAATAGATGGGCGTGGTCACGTAGAAAGCCATCTCACAGCTCCTTTCGGAAGTCTTCTACCGAGATCTCGATCTCTTCTCCGTCCGAGGTCTCCAGGGTGACGGATTCACGGAAGATGTTGTAGCGGACCACCCGGCCCTGATATTTCTTGGTGGAGACCTTCTTCCCCACTTTGGGGAGACTTGCGGCCAGCTCGGCGTAGGCGTCGTATTCGAAGAGGAGACAGCAGAGCAGACGCCCGCAGATGCCCGAGATCTTCGTCGGGTCGAGGGGAAGGCTCTGCTCCTTGGCGATCTTGATGGAGACCGGGTCGAACTTCTTGAGGAAGCTTGCGCAGCAGATCTCGCGTCCGCAACAGCCGAGCCCCCCGATCATGCCCGCCTCGTGCCGCACCCCGATCTGGCGCATCTCGATGCGCGTGCGCAGGGCGCGCACCAGGTCCTTCACCAGTTGCCGGAAATCTATGCGCCCCTCGGCGGTGTAGTAGAAGATGACCTTGCTCCGGTCAAAGAGCCTCTCCACCCGGACGAGCTTCATCTCCAGCCCCTGCTCGCGGGCAAGGGTCTCGCAGATCTCCCAGGCCTTCTTTTCGAACTCGATGTTTTCCTTGAGCCGCGCCACCTCCTTGGGCGTGGCGTAGCGTTTGACCTGCGGCAGGAGCCCGGGTTTGATGGGAAGAGGCATGGGCGGAGAGACCACCTTGGCCACCTCCACGCGGGTCTCCTCCTCTTCGGCGTTTCGCCCCGGACGGGGCAACTCGAGGAGGACGTAGTCCCCCGGATGGAGGGAAAGCCCCTTCACCTCCGCGTGGAGCCCGGGATAATCGTCACGCAGGACGACCTCCACGATCTCGGGAAATCCGGGCCGTTTGTTCTTTTTTTCCTTCTTGGTGTTCTTCCGTTGCCGTTCTTTGCCCATTTTTCTCTGCTTCGGAGACGTTTTTCCGGCGGGAAAAGGTTAATCCATCCGTGAAAGATTCGCAAAAAGACGCCGGAGAAGAACGGGATGCTTCTTCCCGGGGAAGACCTCCACCCCGGAACTCACGTCCAGGGCGTAGGGGCGCACCTGTCTTACCGCCGCGCATACGTTTTCCGGGCGCAGGCCCCCGGCGAGGATGATCGGCAACCCGTATTCCTTGGCCTTTTTGGCCAGGGACCAGTCAAAGGTCCGGCCCGTGCCGCCGGGAAGCCCCTTCACGTAAGTGTCAAGGAGCACCGCCGCCGCGCAATGGCGATAGGCCGAAATACGTGAAAGGTCCTCTTCGTTTCGCACCCGCAGGGCCTTGATGACCCGCGGGAAAAAGAGCCTCGCCGTCTCCGGAGGCTCGTCTCCGTGGAGCTGGACGTAGTCAAGCCCAACGAGCCGCCGGACCTCCTCGATGCGCGCCGGATCCTCGTTCACGAAGACTCCCACCGTGGCCACCCAGGGTGGAAGGGCACGGCGGATGGCCGCCGCCTGCGCTGGGGTAACGAAACGGGGGCTTGGCGGATAGAAGACGAACCCGATGGCCGAAGCCCCGCACTCGGCAGCCAACCGGGCGTCTTCAGGAGAGGTTATCCCGCAGATCTTGACCCTTACCATCCTACCCCCTTCGTGAACAGCCTCCGCCGCAACCGTGACCGTGATCGTGCCCCTTACAGAAGCGCGGTTTTACGCGGAGCCTTCCGGCCACAAACTCCGAGACCACTTCGTCGGCCGGAACCGGCATGACGCCGGATATCACCTCCATGCCAAATTCCTGACAAAACATCAAGGCCCGATGACCCATCTGGCCGCACAGGACGTGGGTTACGCCAAGTTCCGAGAGCCAGCGCGGGATGACACCCGGCTCGTGCGGAGGCGGGCTCAGGACCTCTTTCCGGAGGCCCTCCGGCAAGATCTCGTAGATGGCAAAACGTGAAGCGTGACCAAAGTGGCTGGCCACTAAATCTCCTTCAAGGGGAACAGCGATTTTCATTCTTCCCTCCTTAAGGTCTCTTGAAGACGGAAAGAGATTTCCGCAAGCGCCCGGGCCGCCGGTCCCGTAGAGACCGCGGGCAGGGGACGGCCCTGGCGAATGGCGTCAAAGACCTCCTCGTCGTAGGGGATGGAGCCGAGGAAAGGGATCCCCTCCCCTTCGGCGAACCGCACCAGCTCCTCCGCCTGCTCCGCAGACAGGTCGGCCTTGTTCAGGACGAGCCTTCCCGGAAGGCGGAAGTGCCTGAGGAGGCTGACCAATCTCTCCAGATCGTGAAGGCCGGACACCGTGGGTTCGGCCACGATCAGGGCCAGATCGGCCCCGGAAAACGAGGAGATAACCGGACACCCCACTCCCGGGGCCCCGTCCACCAGAATAAGGGGTTTTCCCTCCGCCTCAGCCCGTTCCCGAGCCCAGCGCTTGACGAGGGACACGAGCTTTCCGGAATTTTCCTCCCCGGGATAAAGGGTGGCGTGCACCAGGGAGCCGTAAGTGGTCTCCGAAAGGAAGAGACGCCCGGCTTCTTTTTCGCGCATCGTGATGGCCCCTTCGGGACAGAACCAGGCGCACACTCCGCATCCCTCGCAGGAAAGGAGATCGAAGGAGAGATCCTCCCCCACGGCCTTGAAGCGGCACTTTTCCCGGCACAGGCCGCAGGCGCTGCACTTCTCGTCGTCCCTTTCGGGCCTTGAGCCGGCCCGGAAGGGTTCCTCGGACACCACCGTGGGGTTTAACAGGAGGGGAAGGTTTGAGGCATCCACGTCGGCGTCCGCCAGCACCAGGGACGGGCCCCAGAAGTAGGCGAAAGAGGCCACCACCGTGGTCTTTCCCGTGCCGCCCTTTCCGCTCACGACGAGGATCTCCTTCATCTTCCCCCCTCAAGCCTGGCCCACAAACGGCGGAACTTTTCGGCGAACTCCGGTCTGGCGGAAAGGAGCCCTTCCCCGCGGGCACAAGCCTCGGCGATCCGCCTTTCGTGGGGGATCTCCAAAAGAAGCGGGATACCTTCCTCCTCCAGGAAGCGCTCAAGGGGCGAGAACTCCACCCCGGCGCGGTTTAAGATGACGCCGACGGGCACGCCGAGCACCCGCACGGCTTCGACGGCCTGGCGGAGATCGTGCAAACCAAAGGGCGTGGGCTCGGTGACGAGAAGGCAGTAATCTGCCCCGCGCACCGCGGTAAGCATCGGACACGAAGTGCCCGGCGGACAATCAACGACCACCCGGTCCCCGGGAAGAAAGCGGTCTTTCAGGACCTTGATCAGGGGTGAGGCCATGGGTTCTCCGA
>JAADCO010000160.1 GCA_013154385.1 Thermodesulfobacteriota bacterium | reverse complement strand
ATCTTCATGACTCTTCCTCAACGGCCTTGAAGATGAGAACGGCGTTCGTGCCGCCGAAACCGAACGAGTTGGACATGGCGCAACGCACCTTGGCCTCGCGGGCCTGGTTGGGCACGTAGTCGAGATCGCACTCCGGATCGGGTTCCTCGTAGTTGATCGTCGGCGGGATGACCCCTTCGACGATGGTCTTCACCGTGAAGACCGCCTCCACGCCTCCGGCCCCGCCCAAGAGGTGTCCGGTAACGGACTTCGTGGAGGAGACCGGAATCTCCTTGGCCCGCTCGCCAAAGACCCTCTTGATGGCCTTGGTCTCTGCGGCGTCGTTCAGCGGCGTGCTCGTGCCGTGGGCGTTGATGTAGTCCACGTCGCGATAGGTGAGCCCGGCGTCTTTTAGGGCGAGCTCCATGCAACGCGCCGCGCCTTCTCCGTCCGGGCTGGGGGCCGTCATGTGGTAGGCGTCGGCGTTGAGCCCGTAGCCCACCACCTCGGCGTAGATCTTGGCCCCGCGGGCCCGGGCGTGTTCGAGCTCCTCGAGGATGAGCACTCCGGAGCCTTCGGCGATGACGAAACCGTCCCGCTTGGCGTCGAAGGGCCGGCTCGCCTTCTCCGGCGTGTCGTTGAACTTGGTGGAAAGGGCCTTCATCACCGTAAAACCCGCCACCGTGAGGGGCGTGATGAGTCCCTCGGTGCCGCCGCAGATCATCACGTCCGCCAGGCCCTCCCGGATGAGCCGGAGGCTCTCGCCGATGGCGTGGCTACCCGCGGCGCAGGCCGTGCAAACCGCGGTGTTCGGCCCCTTGGCCCCGTGGAGGATGGCGATCTGCCCGGCGGCCATGTTGGGGATGATCATGGGGATGAAAAAGGGCGTTACGCGGCGCCAGCCGCGCTCCTTGAGGATGGGGGTGTAGCGCTCCACGGTTCCCGTGCCCCCCATGCCCACGCCGATGATCACGCCCGCCCGCTCGCCCAGCGGACCCGAAAGCCCCGCGTCTTCCAGGGCCTCTTTCGTGGCGGCAATGGCGTACTGGATGAAGGTGTCCACCCGCGAGACGAGCTTCTTGGGCATGAAGTCTTCGGGATTAAAGCCCTTCACCTCGCCGGCCACCCGGCTGGCGTAACCCGTGGCGTCGAACTTGGTGATGGGCCCGATACCCGAACGTCCAGCCACGGCGTTGGCCCAGGACTCCGCCACCCCGATGCCCACCGGAGTGATGGCCCCGAGCCCGGTAACCACCACACGACGTCGCATGCCTATTCTCCGACCTTGGATTTTACGTAATCAATGACGTCCTTGACCGTGCGCAGCTTCTCGGCCTCTTCGTCCGAGATCTCCATGCCGAAGGCCTCTTCCATGGCCATGACCAGCTCGACCAGATCCAGGGAATCCGCGCCGAGATCGTCAATGAAGGACGCCTCAGGCTTCACCTGATCGCGAGAGACGTTCAGCTTCTCCACGATGATGTCAATCACCTTTTCTTCCACGGACATGGTGTTCCTCCTTTTCCGCGCGTGAAATTAAGCCCTTTTTACCGAAGGGCAAAGGGGCTTTCAAGCGGAACTACATGTAAAGTCCGCCGTTGACGTGAAAAACCTGGCCCGTGATGTAGGAGGCCCCGGGGGAGGCCAGAAAGACCACCACTTCCGCCACTTCTTCCGGGGTCCCCACCCGCCCCATGGGGATCTGGGCCAGGATGGCTTCCTTGATCTTCTCCGGGATCTTGGCCGTCATGTCGGTCTCGATGAACCCCGGAGCCACGACGTTCACCGTCACCCCGCGCGTGGCCACCTCCCGGGCGAGCGACTTGGTGAACCCCACGAGCGCCGCCTTGGAGGCCGCGTAGTTGGTCTGCCCCACGTTTCCCATGAAGGCGATCACCGAAGACATGTTGATCACGCGCCCGAAACGGCGCTTGAGCATCCCCTGGAGCACGGCCTTGGTGCAGTAGAAGGCCCCCTTCAGGTTCACCTCAAGCACCCGGTCCCAGTCTTCTTCTTTCATCCGCAGGAAAAGGGTGTCGCGCGTGATGCCGGCGTTGTTCACCAGAATATCTATCGGACCAAGGGCTTCTTCGGCTTTCTTGACCCCCTCGGCCACTTCCCCGCCCTTGGAGACGTCGAACTTCACCGCCAGCGCCCGCCGCCCCAGGGCCTCGATCTCCTTGACCACCTCTTGTGCCGCCTCCTCCGAGGCCGCGTAGTTCACCGCCACGTCGGCTCCGGCCCGCGCCAGCGCCAGCGCAATGGCCCGTCCGATGCCCCGGGAGGCCCCGGTCACCAAAGCCACCTTTTCCGAAAGGTTCATGATCCCTCCTTGCTTGCCGCCATCCCTTTGATTTCCTTGAGCCTCTGGATGAGGAGCGGGACGATCTCCCGCGCGTCTCCCACCACGGCCAGATCCGCCTTCTGCATGAGAGGCGCTTCGGGATCAATGTTCACCGCCACCAGGAAATCCGGGTCCTTGATGCCCACCACGTGGTGCAGGGCCCCGGAGATGCCGAACCCCAGATAGAGCCTGGGCGAGACCGTCTGGCCGGAGACCCCGATCATGTGGTCCTCGGAGACCCAGCCCAGATGACAGACCGGTCTCGTCGCCCCCACCGCGCCCTCAAGAAGCGCGGCGAGTTCAAAGAGCTTGTCGAAAAGTTCCTTGCTTCCCATACCGCGGCCGCCGGCCACCACCACCCTGGCCTCGGAGAGGTCCACCCCTTTCTTCTCCTTGGGCCGGAAGGACTTGACCTCGATGGCGCTTTCCGTCTCCGGGACCTCGACCTCGCGCACCTCTCCCTTCCGCCCGGGCTCCCTCTCCGCCGGGGCAAAGACCCCGGGCCGCACCGTGGCCATCTGGGGCTTGGTGCGGGAGATGATCTTGGCCATCACGTTTTCGCCAAAGGACGGCCTGATCTGGACCAGGGCCCGGTCTTCGGGCCGGATCTCAAAGGCGATGCAATGGGCGGTGAGCCCGAGCTTCATCTTCCCGGCCACGCGCGGAGCCAGGGCCTGCCCGCGCGAGGTGGCGGAAAAGAGCATCACCTCCGGGGCCTCCTCCCGCAGGACCTTGACCACGATCTCCGTGGCCAGATCGTCCCTGAGCGTGGCAAGCGCCGGATGAAGGGCCAGGAAGACGCGGTCGGCCCCGTATTCCGTGAGGGCCTCGGCCTCGTCACGGGCCTCGGGCGGCCCCAGGAAGATGGCCCCCAGCGGCACCTCGAGGAGGTCCGCCAGGCGCCGGCCCTCGTTCAGGAGCTCGTAAGTCACGGGATGGATTCCCTCTCTCGTCCACTCGGCAAAGATGAAAACGCCCATGTTCCCTCCGCTAGATCAAACCGCGTTCCTTGAGGCGGTTCACCAGGGCCTCGACCACCTCCTGGGCCGAGCCGGTGAGCACCTCCCGCTGGCCCTCGTAAGTGGGGCTGAAGACCTCGAGCACCTGGGTGGGGGAGCCGGAAAGCCCCAGGCGTTCCTCTTCGGCCCCGAGATCCGCGGCCGTGAGCACGGGTATCTCCTGCTTGCGCGCCTTGATGAGGCG
>JAADCO010000096.1 GCA_013154385.1 Thermodesulfobacteriota bacterium | reverse complement strand
TTCCTGGTCCTTGAGGCCCTTGCGGAAAGAGAGAACCTCTCTTTTTCCGACGGGCCTCATCGTTGTTCTGTGGCCCCCTGGCGCGAGGCCCTTCTGGTCAAGCCCCTTACCTACATGAACCTTTCCGGAGAGTGTATCGGGCCGCTTCTTAAGCGGCTGTCCCTGCCGGTTGAGCGGCTGCTCGTCATTCACGACGATCTGGATCTCCCGCTGGGCCGCCTCAAGCTCGTCCCCAAGGGCGGAGCCGGGGGGCATCGCGGGGTCCGTTCCATCATCGAGGTCCTGGGAAGCAAGGAGTTTCCGCGCCTGAAGCTGGGCATCGGGCGTCCACCCGCCGGGATGTCGGTGCGGGATTACGTCCTTTCGCCCTTCACCGAGGAGGAATGGCCGACGGTGAAGAAGGTGCTCGCGCGCGCGGTGGAGGCCCTGGAGTTCCTCTTGGAGAACGATCTCGAGAAGACCATGACCCTCTACAACCGCCCGCTCGAAGATCTCTAAAAGCCCTTTACCACGCAAAAATCAGCCTTCAATTCACAAAAGGGCCCTTTTGTGCTAAAATCGGGGGCAAAATTTACGGCGGGAGGTTTGGCCCATGTTCAGTGTGGGTGATATGGCCGTTTATCCGGCGCATGGGGTCGGGGTCATTGAGGCGGAGGAAAAGAAGGTCATCGGGGGCGTAGAAAAGATTTTTTACGTCATGCGTATTCTGGACAACGACATGACGGTCCTCATTCCCAAAGACAACATAGACCGCATCGGTCTGCGAAGCATCATTCCCAAAGAAGAAGTGGACAAGGTCTACGACATCCTGCGGGAAAAGAAGGTCAGCTTCACCAGCCAGACCTGGAATCGGCGTTATCGGGAATACATGGAAAAAATCAAAAGCGGATCTATCTTTGAGTTAGCCCAGGTGCTGCGGGATCTGCATCTCATCAGCCACGACAAGCAGCTCTCTTTTGGTGAAAGGCGCATGATGGACACGGCCAAAAACCTCCTGGTGAAAGAGCTTTCTCTGGCAGAAAACAAAAACGAGGAGGAAATCGAGGAGAAGATCAACCGTATCCTCACGGACAACGATGGAGGATAATGAGTGCTTTTGAAAAGAGCCCTGTTGGCCCTTCTCGTCCTTACGTGTAGCCTTCTTGGCTATTTCTCCTTCAAACATCTACCGCAGGCCGAAAAGTATCAATGGCTTCCTTACGTAGGGATCCTGGTCGGGGCGGGGGTCGCGGGGCTGGCCATTGTCATCGAGCGCCTCTTCCGCAAGGTGCCCCTCCCGGTCATCATCGGCGGCACCATAGGTCTCTTCTTGGGTCTCGGTTTGGCGAGGCTCCTCTCCTTGGTCTTCGAACAACTCAACTCCGGGCTTTTCAGCGCCTTTCTCTACGGCATGCTCTCGGTCTTCTTTGGTTATCTCGGGCTGGTCCTGGGCGGCAAGAAGTTTGCCGAATTCAGGATGCCGGGAAGTGTCTCCAATGCGGTGAGCTTCGTCTCCCGCCACTTTCCCAAGCGGGAGTGCCCCAAGGTGGTTGATACCAGCGCCATCATTGACGGCCGTCTGGCGGATCTCTGCAAGACCGGTTGGGTGGATGGCCCGCTCATCATTCCCTCTTTCGTCCTGGCGGAGCTCCAGCGCATTGCCGATAGCCCGGACCCGAACAAGAGGGCGCGGGGGAGACGGGGGCTCGATACCCTTCAGCGCATCCAGGACATGGGCACCGTTGAGGTGCGCATCGTGGATCAGGATTATCCCCATCTCAAAGAGATAGACGACAAGCTCATCGAGCTCTGCCTCGAGCTCGGCGCCAAGCTCATCACCACGGACTACAACCTGAACAAGGTGGCCAAGCTCAAGGGGGTTCCGGTCCTCAACGTCAACGAGCTGGCTCTCGCGCTCAAGCCCATCGTGCATCCCGGAGAGGTCCTGCGCGTGCAGCTCATCAAGGGCGGCAAGGAAAAGCATCAGGGAGTGGGTTACCTCGAAGACGGGACGATGGTGGTGGTGGAAAATGGCCGGCCCTACATCGGCAAGGAAGTGGAGATCGTGGTGACGAGCCTCCTCCAGACTCCCGCCGGACGCATCGTCTTCGGCAAGGTGAAGGAAAGCGGCGAGAAGAAGGCGGTGGCTTAGGGCAGCAGATAGACGTCGGCTTCTTCCCCTTCGTAGAGCCCTTCGCTCCTTTCGGGGATCTTCAGCAACCCGTCGGCTTCGGCCATGGAGGAGATGAGGCCGGAGCGTCTGAAGATGGGTTCGGCCCAGAGTGTCCCCTCTTTTTCCCGCAACCTGACGCGATAGTAGTCTTCACGCCCCTGGGCCGAGGGCAGGTTCCTCGTGACCCGCGCCCGGAGGCGGGGGAGCGCGAGTTCTTCTCGACGCGCCCCCTGGAGATGGAGGAGCAGGGGCCGGACGAAGAGGTAGAACACGAGAAGCGCGCTGGCCACCTGCCCCGGAAGACCGAAGATGGCCTTCCCCTCCGCGCGGGCGAGGATGGTGGGTTTCCCGGGTCTCACCGCCACGCCGTGGGCCAGGATCTCGGCGTGCGGCAGGCTGGAGATGGCCTTAAGGGTAAAGTCCCTCGTGCCCACGGATGATCCGCCGGAGATGAGCACCACGTCGTTTTCCTGAAAGGCCCGTTCCACGGCCCGGAAGAGGGTTTCTTCTTCGTCCGGGATCAGACCGTAGAGGGTCACCTCTCCTCCGGCTTCCTCCACGCCGGCTGCCAGGGTGTAGGAGTTGATGTCGCGGATCTTTCCCGGCGGCGGACTTTCTTCCGGAGGGACCAGCTCGTCTCCGGTGGAGATGATCCCGACCCTGGGGCGGCGGTGGACCTTGACCCTTACGAGGCCGAGCCCGGAGAGCACCCCCAGGCGTCCGGTGGTAAGCCTTGTCCCGCGCGGGAAGACGATCTCCCCGGCGCGGATGTCCTCTCCCTTCTGGATGACGTTCTCTCCCGGGGCCACGGGGCGGCGAATCTCCACCAAGGGGCCGATCTCTTCGGTGTATTCCACCATGACCACGGCGTCTGCCCCCTCGGGGAGCATGCCTCCGGTGGCGATGCGCACGGCTTCTCCGGGTTGAAGGGGCCTTTCCGGGGTCTGGCCCATGAGTATCTCTCCGGCGAGGTTCAGGATGACGGGTTCGTTTTCCCGCGCTCCGAAGGTGTCCTTGGCGCGCACGGCATAGCCGTCCATCGTGGCCCTGGAGAAAGAGGGTAGATCTTCCGGAGAGATCAGGTCTTCGGCCAGGAAACGGCCCCGCGCCCTGAGGAGGTCCTCTTCCACCGGCTCCAGAGGGGAAAAGGAAAGGATTTCTTCGGTTACTTCAGCCACGCTCTTTACCTGAAAGAAGAACTCATGGGGCATATCGGTGCAATAATACAACCTGGATTGAAAAGCGAAAACGGCCCCTCACGCGGAGGGGCCTGAAGGATGAAGGGGAAGGAGGTTTTGCCTAGGGCAGTTTGTCGAAGAAGTAGACGATGTCGACCACCGTGTCTTCCGTGGTGCAGGAAGTCCAGGTGTCAGAGGT
>JAADCO010000080.1 GCA_013154385.1 Thermodesulfobacteriota bacterium | reverse complement strand
CTGAGGAACTCGATGATCTGCTTGAGTTCCTCGACGGCCTCGTCCACCCCGGCCACGTCCTTGAAGGTGACGTCTATTTCGTCCTGCACGTAGATGCGGGCCTTGCTCTTGGCCACGCCCATGAGGCCCCCTTCCGGCGGACCGAAACGCCTCATCAGGAGGACCCACAGCCCGAGGAAGAAAAGGAGGGGGAGCACCCAGGAGAGGAGCTCCTTCAGCCAGGAGGCCTCCTTGGCGGCCTCGTATTGAACGCCCTTTTCGTCGAGGATCTTGATGAGGTCGGGGTCTTCGAGCCGCGTGGTGTAGAAGCGGTTGCTGACCAGCTTGACCTGCTCGCCCCTCAGGCGGGAGAGGACCTCCGAGGCCCCGGGCTTGAGCTTGCCCTCGATGAAGTCCTCCCCGATGACCAGGTCGTCAACGAGACCCTCCCGCAGGAGGGTACGGAACTCGCTGTAGGAGATGGTCTCGCGCGGGGTGAAACGGGCCAGCTGGAAAAAGAAGAGGGCCAGGACAAAGGCGAAGAGGAAGTACCACCAATACTTACCTTCGAGACGCTTGGGCGGCTTGAACTTCTTGTCTTTGGCCCCCATCAATCCGCACCTTGAACGTTTCCATTCTCCACGAAGAACCTCTCTTTGGCAACCGGGGCCCGTAGGGACTAGGAGCGAACGGTGGCTTCCTTGAGGGAACGGACGAAGTCTCCCACTTCCCGCAGCATCCGCTTCGGGTCGTCGGCCAGGCGAGAAATGAGCTTGACGATGGCGCTACCGACCACGATGGCGTCGGCAAAGGGGGCCAGGTTCTTGACCTGCGAGGGCTTGGAGATGCCAAAACCCACGGCCACCGGGACAGGGGAGAGCTCGCGCGCCAGATCGAGTTTCAGGGCCAGGTCATCGGGGAGGCGGTCCCTCTCACCGGTGATGCCGGTGATGGAGACGTAGTAGAGGAACCCGGAACTGGCCTGCGCGATCTTTTCCAGGCGCTCCGGAGGCGTGGTGGGAGCCGCGAGCATCACCGCCGCCAGTTTCCGGGACTTGGCCTCCCGCAACCATTCTCCGGCCTCCTCCAGCGGGAGGTCGGGGATGATGGCCCCGTCGAGCCCGGCCTTGCGGGCCTCCTTGGCAAAGCGTCTCAAACCCAGGCGGAAGAAGGGGTTGAGATAGCCCATCATCACCACCGGGACCTCGAACCCCGCGCGCCTCATCCGCGAGATCATCTCCAGAAAGAAGGGGATGGTGGGACGATGGCGCAGGGCCCGCTGGGCGGCTTCCTGAATGGTGGGACCGTCGGCCAGAGGATCGGAGAAGGGAAAACCGAGCTCGATGACCTCGGCCCCGGCCTCGGCCAGGGTCCAGAGGAGGTCCTCCGTGAGACCCGGATCGGGATCAGCTCCCTCGATGAAAGGAATAAAGGCCGCCTCACCCCGCTCGTTGGCCGCCCTGATCGCGGCTTCTACGGCTTCTGCTCCTCTAGGCACGACCCTTCCCCCGGAGATATTCTCGCACCGAAGCGACGTCTTTGTCTCCGCGCCCGGAAAGATTCACCACCACCACCGAACCCGAGGGCACGTCCTTGGCGATCTTGGCCAGGTAAGCCACGGCGTGGGCGCTCTCCAGCGCGGGGATGATGCCCTCGGTCTCCGAAAGGAGCCTGAAGGCCGAAAGGGCCTCTTCGTCGTTTACCGCCACGTAGTCCACCCGCCCGGTTTCCTTGAGGAACGCGTGTTCCGGCCCCACCCCCGGGTAATCGAGCCCCGGGGCCACGGAGTGGGCCCCCTTGATCTGCCCCACGTGGTCCTGGAGGAGATAGGTCATCATCCCGTGGAGCACTCCCGGTTCCCCCACGGTGAGGGTGGCTGAATGATGGTCGGTATCAAGCCCCTCGCCAGCGGCTTCCACGCCTATCATCTTGACCATCTGGTCCTTGACGAAGGGATAGAAGAACCCCATGGCGTTTGATCCTCCGCCCACGCAGGCGAGGATGATGTCCGGGAGCCGACCTTCGAGGTTCAGGATCTGGCGGCGGGTCTCCCGGCCGATGACGCTCTGAAAATCCCGCACCATCATGGGATAGGGATGCGGACCGACCACGGAACCGATGACGTAGTGGGTGGTCTCCACGTTGGTCACCCAGTCGCGGATGGCCTCGTTGATGGCGTCCTTCAAGGTCTGGGTCCCGGAGTGCACGGGGACCACCTTGGCCCCGAGAAGCTCCATGCGAAAGACGTTCATCTCCTGGCGCACGGTGTCCTTGGCCCCCATGTAGACCACGCACTCCATGCCCATGAGTGCGGCGGCCGTGGCCGTGGCCACCCCGTGCTGTCCCGCGCCGGTCTCGGCGATGATGCGGTTCTTTCCCATTCGCTTGGCCAAAAGGACCTGCCCCAGGGTGTTGTTGATCTTGTGCGCCCCGGTGTGCGTGAGGTCCTCCCGCTTGAGATAGATCTTCAGATGCCCGCCTAGCGCCTGGGAGAGCTTGCGCGCGGGATAAAGGGGCGTGGGGCGCCCCACGTAGCTCCTGAGATAGGAATCGAGCTCCTGCTTGAAGGCCCGGTCCCGGCGCAGACGCCGATAGGCCTCCTCGAGCTCGAAGAGGGCCGGCATCAAGGTCTCCGGGACGTAACGTCCGCCAAAGGGGCCGAAATGTCCTCGCTTGTCTGGAAGGGACATGGTTTCTCCTCGAAAATCCGTCTGCTGAAACTACTCTACCGTTTCTTCCTTTACAAGCTCTCCGTGGACCTCGCGCATGAATTCCCGCTCCACGAGAAGGAGGATGAGCTCGCCGAGCTCCGTAAGACGCGCTTCCACCCTCTCGAGCCGGGCGACGAAAAAGTTGTAGGCCATGGCCGCGGGGATGGCGGCAAAGAGCCCGAGCGCCGTGGCCACCAGGGCCTCGGCGATGCCCGGCGCCACGGTGGCAAGGCTTGCGCTACCCTTCAAGCCGATGCGATGGAAGGCCGACATGATCCCCCACACCGTACCAAAAAGACCGATGAAAGGGGAACTGTTCCCCGCCACCGCGAGAAAGGCGAGATAGCGCCGCAGCTTGAGGAGCTCCCGCTCGCGCACGATTCCCAGATACCGCGAGAGCCTCTTGATGAACATCTCGAGCCACAGGGCGAAGAGGCTCTTTTCCTGCGGCAACAGCCCTTCGGCCCGCAGGCGGGCGACCTCGACCAGGAGCGCGCGCGCGAGCTCCCCGCCCGGCAGATGGCGAAACTTCTTTATCTTCGCCGCGAAGTCCCCGAGGGAACCCAGGCGCTCGGCGGCCAAGGTGAGCTCCGAGAGACCGGCCTCGGCCCGCCTGAACTCCCTCCACTTGATGAAGATCACCGCCCACGTCACCACGGAGATGGCCAAGAGGATGAGCATCGTGAACTTGGCCACCGGTCCGGCTTGAAGCACGAGAACGATCAGGTTCAAGGGGTCTCCTCCCAGATGAAGTCTTCAGGAAATGTCCTAATTAAGCCCCGGTCCACGGCAAACTCAAGGAGAAGCCTCACCGCGCGGCGTCCTTCTTCGCCGAGATCGTCGGTGAAGCGGTTGACGAAGGTCTCTATGTGGCGGCGGATGACCTCCTCGTCGAGCTCCTGGGCGTGGCGGCGGACAAAGGGGGCAATCGA
>JAADCO010000093.1 GCA_013154385.1 Thermodesulfobacteriota bacterium | reverse complement strand
TGGGGATGAGCCACTGGGTCCTCCTCCAGACCCGCGGGCTCCCCCTGGAGACCCGCCTCAGGGGGTTCTCCCTGAGCAACCGCCTGCACATCCTGGAAGGATGAAGACCCGCGATCTCCTGGCCCTGGGCGAGCGTCTCCTTTGTCAGGGCGGGCTCTCCGCGGAGGAGGCCCGGCGCGAGGCCCTCCTCGCCCTGGCCCATCTCCTGGGAAAGCGCCTGCCGGAGGTCTATCTCCAGCCCGAGGTCCCGGAGGAAACCCGGCGGCGATTCCTGAGGATGATGGAGGAGCGGGCCCGCGGCGTCCCCCTGGCCTACATCCTCGGCGAGGTGGAGTTCTTCGGTCGCCCCTTCCTGGTCTCCCCGGGGGTGCTCATCCCGCGGCCGGAGACCGAAATCCTCATCGAAAGCGTGCTCGAGCACGTGGGAAACCGCGCGGAACCGGTGCTCGAGCTGGGAGTGGGCTCCGGTTGCGTCTCCCTCACGCTGGCGCTCGAGGCCCCAAAGCTCCGGGTCTTCGGCGTGGAAAAGAGTGCGGCGGCCCTGGAAGTGGCCCTCAAGAACCGCAGGCGTCTGGGCCTTGAGGGAAAGGTCTTCTTCTTCCGCGGGGACTGGCTCGAGGCCGTCAAACCGCGCCCCTATTTCCGGGCGCTCGTGAGCAACCCTCCCTACGTGGCGCCGGAGGAATGGGCCTCCCTGGCCCCGGAGGTCCGGGAACACGAACCGCGCGAAGCCCTGCTCGGGGGAAGGGACGGGCTTTCCTTCATCAGGCGCACGCTCGAGGAGGCCCCGCGCTTCCTGCGGCCCGGGGGCCTGGTCTTCCTCGAGATCGGCTATCGGCAGAGGGAAAAGGTGGAAGAACTCGCCCGAAGCCTGGGCTACGAATGCTCCTTTGCGCGGGATCTCCTGGGCCACGACCGGGTGCTGGTGGCCGGGCTCAGATCCGACCGCGGGCCTTCTTGCGAATGACGTGCTCGTGGGTCCAGCGGTCGAGGATCTCCCGCCGCTCTTCCTCGCTGAGGCGCGGGGTGTCGTAGAAACCCGCGGCCACCCGCTGTCTTTCGGCCTCGTAGAGCACCACCGCCGTGGCCACGGACACGTTGAGGCTCTGGACCATGCCGTACATGGGGATCTTGACGATGATGTCGGCCTCCTCACGCACCTCCTCGGAGATGCCCAGCAACTCGTGGCCCACGACGATCACCGTGGGGCGGGTGTAGTCCACCTCGCGAAAGTGGACCGTCTCCGGGAAGAGCCCGGTGGCCACGATCTGGAAACCGGAGGCCTTGAGACGCCTGAGCCCCTCGGCCACGTTCTCCTCGCGGTGGAGGATGAGCCATTGATGCGCCCCGCGGGTCACCGCGTCGTTGATGGGCAGATCGTCCTCGTGAAAGTAGTGGACGTGCAGCACCCCCACGGCGTCTGCCGTGCGCAGGATGGCGCTCACGTTGTGATAGTTGACCACGCGCTCCATGAAGACGCGCAGGTCCGGTTGCCTCCGGTCGAGCACGTCGTTGATGCGCGCCAGCCTCGTTTCCACAACCAGGTGTTCTTTCATGGCCTCTCCCCGCGCCTGAAGTTTAAGTTCTTTCGGAAGAGGCGCAACTTGGCGGAGATGGGTTAAATTGGAAATATGCCGCGCATCAGGATCCTCCCGGAGGAGATCGCCCGCAAGATCGCCGCGGGAGAAGTGATCGAACGGCCCGCCTCGGTGGTCAAGGAGCTGGTGGAAAACGCCTTCGACGCCCGGGCCCGCAAGGTAGAGGTGGAGGTGGAAGACGGCGGTGTCTCCCTCATCCGCGTGCGCGACGACGGCCACGGCATGGAACCCGAAGACCTAAAGCGCTGCTATCTCCCGCACGCCACGAGCAAGATCGCCGACGAAGAGGACCTCCTGCGCATAAGGACCTGGGGGTTCAGGGGCGAGGCCCTTTCCGCCATTGCCGCGGTCTCCCGCCTGACGATCTCCTCGCGCGCCGAAGGGGCCCTCCTCGGGGCCAGGCTCCGCGTGGACTTCGGCCGCGAGATCTCCTTCAAGGAGTGCGGGCATCCCCGGGGCACGATCGTTGAGGTGCGAGACCTCTTCAAGAACGTGCCTGCGCGGCGGACCTTCCTCAAGGGCCCGCGCGCCGAAGGGAGCCGCATCACCGAAACGGTGAAACTCCTCGCCCTCGAAAACCCCGCGGTGGACCTGAGCCTCAAGACCAGGGGGCGCCTGAGCTTCTCCTACGAGCGGCAAGAGGGGCGCGTGGGTGTCCTGGCCCATCTCACCGGGCTCTCCCCCGAAGACTTCACCGTAGAGGTCTCGGAAAGGGGGCCCTATCGCCTGGAGGTCATCCTCTCGCGCTCGGACGCAAGCTTTCCCACCACGCGGCACTTCTACTTCCTGGTGAACAACCGGGTGATCAAGGACCGGATCCTCCTCTCCGCGGCCCTGGAAGGGCTCTCCGTGGCCTTCACCAGGGGGAAGCATCCGGCCCTCCTCCTTGCGCTCTCGCTCCCCCCGGAGCTGGTGGACGTAAACGTCCATCCGAGCAAGGCCGAGGTGCGCTTTCGCGAGGAAAGGGAGATCTTTCGCCTCGTGCGCGAGGCGCTCGTCGATATCCTGAGCCCCAGGGTCTCCCTGCCGACGCCGCCCGGAGACGAGGAAGAGGACCTGCCGCTCGGGCCGCCCGAAGGGCAAACGGCCAAAGAGACCCGGTCCATCGAAGGGGAGGCGCCGGCTGAAAGCCTCTGGGAGACGAAGGTGGCGGAACCCGGCGCCCTCTACCGACCGCGGGAGATCAGGGCCCTCGCCCCGCTGGGCCGGGAGTTCTTCCTCTGCGAGACCCCAACGGGCCTCCTCGTCCTCGACTTCCACGCGGCGCACGAACGGCTCCTCTTCGAAAGGCTCCGCGAAAGCTACGAAAAAGAGGGCTTAAAGCCCCAGAAGCTCCTCCTCCCGCAGGTCCTCACCCTTTCGGCCGAGGCGCTTGAGCGGCTCGAGGCCCACCGGGCCTTCTTCGAGCGCCTGGGCTACGCGTTCGACTTCGCCGGGCCGCAGGAGATACTGGTGCGCACGGTCCCGGCCCTTTTGGGGGAAGAGGGTGTGGCGGCGCTGGTGGAGATCCTCGAAGAGGCCCTGGTCAAGGAACCGGGGCGCATCCTGCACGAGACCCTTTCGCGCATGGCCTGCCGGGCGGCGCGCAAGGCCGGGGAAAGACCCGCGGCCCGGGAGATCGAGGACCTGGTGGAAGAGCTCAGGGAAAAGGGCCTGAACTCGTGTCCGCACGGAAGACCCCTTTTCTGGGAGATGAGCCTTGAGGAAATCCGCAAGAGATTCGGCCGAACCTAAGTTCCCCATTCCCCTCATCGCGGTGGTCGGCCCCACGGGCGTGGGCAAGACGGAAGCCGGCATCTTCCTGGCCCGGCACCTCGACGGAGAGATCGTCAACTTCGATTCCGTCCAGGTCTATCGCTACTTCGACATCGGCACGGCCAAACCTACGCCGGAGGAAAGGGAAGAAGCGCCCCATCACCTGGTGGACTTCCTCGAACCGGACGAGGAGTTCAACGCCGCGCGCTTCGTGGAGCTTGCCGACCGGGTGATCGCCGAACTCCACGCGCGCGGAAAACAGCCCATCCTCGTCGGGGGCACCGGCCTCTATCTCAAGGCCCTTCTCCACGGGCTCTTCGAGGTGGGCGACGTTTCGGCCATCCGCCGGGAGCTCACGCAACGCTTACAGCGCGAAGGGCTCCCCGCGCTCTACGAAGAGCTCAAGCGCGTGGACCCGGAAACAGCGCGCCGGCTCCCGCCCACCGACCGCGTGCGCATCCTCCGCGCCCTTGAGGTCTTCCACGCCACGGGCAAGCCGTTTTCGGTCCTCAGCCGGGAACACGCCTTTGCCGAAAGACGCTATCCGTGCCTGAAGATCGGCCTCACTCTCCCGCGCGAGGAGCTCTATCGGCGCCTGGACGAGCGGGTGGACAAGATGCTTCAGGCCGGGCTCCTCGAGGAGGTGAAGGCCCTGCTCGACCGGGGCTTCTCCCCGGAACTGAAACCCATGCGGGCCATCGGCTATCGCCATCTGGCGGCCTATCTCCGCGGGGAACTGAGCCTGGAAGAGGCCGTCCGGCAGATGAAGCGGGATACGCGCCACTACGCCAAGAGACAGCTCACCTGGTTCCGCGCGGACCCGGAGGTGATCTGGTTCCGGCCGGAGGAAAAGGAAAAGATGCTCTCCGCGGCCCGCGAGTTCCTGGCGCGCTTCGGCCCTAAGCCGCCACCTTCTCGTGGGCCTTCTGCAGATGATAGGCCCTGATGAACGGGTCGAGATCGCCGTCCAGCACCGCATCCACGTTGCCCACCTCCAGCCCGGTGCGATGGTCCTTTATCAGGCGATACGGATGGAGCACGTAGGATCGGATCTGGCTTCCCCAGGCGATCTCCTTCTTCTCTCCGTAGAGCTTCTGGCGCTCTTCCTCGCGCTTGCGGCGTTCGAGCTCGTAGAGCCGGGCCTTCAGGATGGCGAGGGCAATGGCCTTGTTGCGATGCTGGGACCGCTCGTTCTGGCACTGGACCACGATGCCCGTGGGGATGTGCGTGATGCGCACCGCGCTCTCGGTCTTGTTGACGTGCTGGCCCCCGTGACCGCTGGCGCGCATGGTCTCTATCTTCAGCTCCTCGGGGCGGATCTCCACCTGGATGTCCTCGTCTATCTCCGGGATGACGGAGACCGAGGCAAAGGAGGTGTGCCGGCGTCCGCTGGCGTCGAAGGGGGAGATGCGCACCAGACGATGGATGCCGGATTCGGCCTTGAGATGGCCGTAGGCGTAGGGGCCTTCCACGATGAAGGTCACGGACTTGATGCCGGCCTCTTCCCCGGGGAGGAGGTCAATGATGCGGGTCTTGAAGCCCTTTTTCTCCGCCCAGCGGAGATACATCCGGAGGAGGATCTCCACCCAGTCCTGGGCCTCGGTGCCGCCGGCCCCGGCGTGGATGGTGACGATGGCGTTGGAGGTGTCGTGCTCACCGGAGAGGAAGAGCTTGACCTCCTCTTCCTCGACCCGGGAGAGCAGGTTCTTTAAGCGCTCGTCCACCTCGTGGAGGGTCTCCTCGTCTTCCTCTTCGAGCCCGAGCTCGAGGAGGACCTTGGTGTCTTCGAACTCCCGTTCGAGGTCCTGCCAGGAAGAGAGCAGATCCTCCAGGCGGGCCCGCTCCCGCATCACCTCCTTGGCTTCCGGGCGGTCCCAGAAGCCGTCCTTGACCATCTGTTTCTCGAGTTCCTCGAGGCGCTTGCGCTTGCCCTCGGGATCAAAGACACCTCCTGAGAGAGGAGATGCGCTCCTCAAGGCGCTCGAGCCTCGCCTTGAGTTCCGCGGGATTGAGGGCTACGGCCTTACGGTTGACCTTCACTTCGAGACGACGCTTCATCTTTCCTCCTCCGGAAAAGTTTTTCGGCCAGCACGAAGCCGGTTATAAGCACACAAAACCCCGCCCAGAGGTCCCCCAGGCGGGTGTACCAACTAAAATATGCAAGATGATACGCCTCCACACAAGGGTTTAAGGTCTCCTCAAGGGGGGTGGCCAGCCTGATCCGGCCGTGGGGATCTATGAGCCCGCTGATACCCGTGTTGGCCACGCGGAGGAGATAGCGCCTGGTCTCCACCGCGCGGAAGACGGCCTGGGCAAAGTGCTGATAGGGCCCGGCGCTGCGGTCGAACCAGGCGTCGTTGGTGGCCACGAGGAGGACCGTGGCTCCCCGGCGCACCTGCTCGTAGGCCAGGTCCGGGAAGACGCTCTCGAAGCAAATGAGGGGGCCGAAGACCCGCTTCTCGTCGAGCTTGAGGGGGCCCCCGGCGGGACCGGGAGAGTAGTCTCCCGAGGCCACGGCAAAGGTCCGGAGAAGGGGGATCTTGTCCTCGAGGGGGATGAACTCCCCGAAGGGCACCAGGCGTTGCTTGTCGTAGAAGGAAACGACGCGGCCGTCCTTGATGAGGAAGAGGCTGTTGTAGATGCGGGGCTTTTCGCCGAAAAGGCCGAGACGCGGGGCCCCGAGAATGAGCGGCACCCCGTGGCTCTTCTGCCAGACGAGGACCTCCTGGGAGAGGCTCTCGACGGGGAAGAGGAAGGGGAGCGCCGTCTCCGGCCAGAGGATCACGCTGGGGTCTTCGGAGAGCGCCTGCTCGGAGAGGGAGAGATAGCGCTTGAGGCTCTCGCGCCTCAGCTCCGGCTTCCACTTGCTCGTCTGCGGCACGTTTCCCTGAATGAGGGCGGCCCTTTCCCTGCCGATTGCGGGCCATTCGGTTTGGAGGCGCACCAGGCCGTAGGAGAGGACCGCAAGAAGCACGAAGAGCGCCGCCCCGAGCTCCCGCCGGCCGGCCCGGCGCCTAAGGAGCGCAAAGAGGAGATAGTTCACGAAGACCACCACGTAGGACACGGCGTAGATCCCGCCGAGATCCGCCACCTGGATCAGGGGGAGCAGGCGATACTGACTGGCGCCGACGAAACCCCAGGGGAAACCGTAGAGGAGCCTTCCGCGCAGGAACTCAAAGGCCACGAAGACCGCGGGGAAGAGGAAGAGACCGCGCAGGTCTCCCTGCAAGAGCTCGGCCCTGGCCGCGAAAACCCCGGTGGCCGCCCAGTAGAGGGCGAGATAGGCCGCAAGGAGCCCCAGGGTGCCCCAGGCCGCAGGCCCCGGAAGCCCGCCGAAGTCCGTCATCACCGGGACGAGCCAGTAGAGGAGAACGAAGAAATGGACCCAGCCGGAAAGAAAGGAGAGGGCAAAAGGCCTTTTGGGGATCACCCAGAGCCAGGGCACGAGGGCCACGTAGGCCAGGGGATAGAGGTCCCACTTGGGATGGGCGAAAGCGAGCGCCATCCCGCTCAAGACAGCGAGGAGAAAGGGCTTCATGACTCTTCGTCTTCGAGCTTGCGGAAACGCACCTTGCGGATGCGGCGGTTGTCAGCCGAAAGGATCTCCACCTCCAGGCCGTCGAACTGGAAGTGCTCCCCGGCTTCGGGGATGCGGCCGGCCTGGGAAATGATGAACCCGGAAAGGGTCTCGTAAGGGCCGCGGGGCAGTTTGATACGCAGGAACTTCTCCAGGTCGTCGAGTTTTACGGTCCCCTCGGCCACGTACCAGCCGTGCTGATCCCTGGGGAACCAGGGTTCGTCCTCACCGAGGATCTCCATGAAGATGTCCTGGAGGGTGACGAGCCCGGTGATGACCCCGCTTTCGTCAATGATGAGGGCGAACTGCTCCCGCCTCTGGCGAAACTCGCGCAGGAGATCGCGAAGCTTCTTGGTCTCGGGCACGATGTAGGCCTCCCGACAAACCGCCCGCAGGGCCACCCGGTCTTCCTGACCGCAGAAGCGCAGGAGCTCCTTGACGTGGATGACTCCGACCAGATGGTCGAGGTCCTTCTCGTAGGCGGGGTACCGGGTATGGGGCCGGCGATTGATGAGGGAGATGATCTCCTCGAAGGGACGGTTGATCTCGATGCCCACGATGTCCTTGCGGGGGACCATCACCTCGCGCACCGGGACGTTGCGAAACTGGAGGATGTTGACGATCATCTCCCCTTCTTCGGGGGAGATGAGGCCCTTTTCCTCGCCCTCATCGAGGAGCTCGGTGATCTCCTCGGTAAACTCCTCGACCTCCTCCTCCGGGGACTTACCGAAGATCTCCTTGAGGGCCTTGAAAAGAGAGGGCTTGTCTTCGGACACTAAAGCCACGAACCTCCACCAGTGAGATGGTGAAAATATAGCGGAAATCGGCTCGCCAAACCAAGCCCTTTGCGAAGAGGTTGACAGTTTTTCTCCGTCGGGTTAGTTTTTGCTGAAAATGAGCGTGGGGCCGTAGCTCAGTTGGGAGAGCGCGTGAATGGCATTCACGAGGTCGAGGGTTCGAGTCCCTCCGGCTCCACCAAACGAGTTTTGAAATGGCCCGTCCAGAATTGATCAAAAACATCCCTCGCGAACAAAGGCTCTCTCGTCTGGCTCCGGAAAACGAAATCGTCCTGAAGACCACCAAAGAAATCGTCGTCAAGTTCATCGAGATGGGCCGCTGCTCTCCCGGTACCTTCGAAGAGGTCTTCAAGCTCGTCTTCCGCACCATCAAAGAGACCGTCGTCGAAGAATAGCCCCTTCCCTTCTCCTCCAAAGTATTTTAAAACGCTGGAAGTCCCGAGGAGGTTCAATCCATGCCCAGGGTAGTGTTTTTGCCGGCCAACGTCACGGTGGAGGTACCGGAGGAGGAGACGATCCTCAGGGCGGCGATGAGGGCCGGGCTCCACATCAACGCCTCCTGCGGTGGAGCCGGGGTCTGCGGCAAGTGTCGCGTCTTCGTCGAAGAGGGTTCGGTCGAGGGGGAAGCCCTTCCCGAGGGCGGATACAAGGCCTGCACGCTCCATCCCAAGAGCGACGTGGTCATTCGCATTCCGGTGGAAAGCGAGGTGGATCGGCGGGCCCTTCTGCGCCCCCTGCGCCGGGCGGCGGCTTCCTGGCTCGAGGCCCGCGGGCCTCACGCCTTCCCGCACGATCCCCTGGTGGAAAAGGTCTTCCTCGAGCTCGAACCTCCCTCGCTTGAGAACAACCTGGCCGACCTCCCGCGGCTCGAAATGGCCCTCCAGGCCGCCAAGGGGCTTGAGAAGCTCAACGTGGACTGGAAGCTTCTCAAGTCTCTGCCCCACATCCTGCGCGAAAAAGGCTTCCGCGTCACGGCGGGTCTCCTTGAGGATCGCCTCCTGAGGATAGAGGCCGGCGACACCTCCGAGCGGCTCCTGGGCATGGCCATTGACGTGGGCACGACCACGGTGTGCGTGGAGCTCCTGGACCTCCGCCAAAACCGGGTCCTCGCCGAGACCTCGGACTACAACCCCCAGATCAGCTACGGAGAAGACGTCATCAGCCGCATCGAGTTCGCCCGCCGCGGAGACGGTCTCCAGATCCTCCACGAAAAGATCGTGGACTGCCTGCGCCGGCTGACGCGCGAGGTGTGCGACAAGCAGGGGATAGACCCCGAAGAGATCCTCCTCTATTCCGTGGCGGGAAACACCGTCATGAGCCACTTCCTGCTCGAGCTCGAACCGCGGTTCCTGCGCGAGACCCCTTACGTGCCGGTGACCACCAAGTTCCCCTTCATTCCCGCCGAGGAGCTGGGGCTTCCGGGCAAGGGTGCCGTGGTGCATCTCGCCCCCTGCGTGGCGAGCTACGTGGGCGGAGACATCACTTCCGGCGTGGTGGCCACGGGCCTGGCGCGGGAAGAGCCCCTCACCCTCTTCATCGACATCGGGACCAACGGCGAGATCGTGGTGGGGAACAAAGACTTCCTGGCCTGCGCGGCCTGCTCCGCCGGGCCGGCCTTTGAAGGCGGCGGGATAAAGCACGGCATGCGCGCCACCACCGGGGCCATCGAGGCCGTCCACATCGATCCCCACACCCTGGAGCCCATGATCATCACCATCGGCAACAAGAAGCCCAAGGGCATCTGCGGCTCGGGCATCATCTCCCTTCTCGCCAACCTCTTCATCGAGGGAATCATCGACCAATCCGGGAAGTACCGGCGCGACATCGAGCATCCGCGCCTGCGGGAAGGACGGGACGGCTGGGAATACGTGCTGGTCTGGGCCAAGGACTCGGCCACGGGCGAAGACATCGTGTTCACCGAGGCGGACATAGACAACCTCATCCGCGCCAAGGGGGCCATGTTTTCCGGCTACCAGACGCTGCTCGAATCCGTGGGCCTGGAGATCGGGGCGCTTGAAAGGGTCATCCTGGCGGGCAACTTCGGGAGCTTCCTCGACCTGGAACAGGCGATCATCATCGGGTTGCTCCCGGATCTGCCGCGCGAAAGGTTCTACTTCATCGGCAATTCGAGCCTGATGGGGGCCCGGCTCGCCGCGGGTTCGAAGGAGGCGCAGAAGGAAATGGAGCGGGTGGCGGGCATGATGACGCACTTCGAACTCTCGGCCCATCCCCGCTACATGGACTACTACGTCTCGGCCCTCTTCCTGCCCCACACCGAGATCGACCTCTTCCCCTCGGTGAAGAAACTGCTCGAGGAACATGCCGCTTCGTCCTGAAGACGAACAATTCATGCGCCTGGCCCTGAGGGAGGGGAAAAAGGGCCTCGGACGCACCTCCCCCAACCCCCCGGTGGGAGCGGTGGTGGTGCGCAACGGAAAGGTGGTGGGCAAGGGCTATCACCATCGGGCGGGCACACCCCACGCCGAGGTCCACGCCCTGCGGCAGGCCGGAGAAGCCGCCCGCGGCGCCACCATCTACGTGACCCTCGAACCCTGCAACCACTACGGACGCACGCCCCCCTGCACCAGGGCCATCCTCGAGGCCGGCATCAAGCGCGTGGTGATCGGGGTGCGCGATCCCCATCCGCAGGCCAAGGGCGGAGCGGATTTCCTGAGGGAACAGGGGCTTGAGGTGGTCACCGGGGTGCTCGCCGAGGAGTGCGCCTATCTCTCCCGCTTCTTCTTGAAGGCCGTCTCGCAGAAGACGGCCTGGGTCGTGGCCAAGGCCGCGATGAGTCTTGACGGACGCATCGCCACGCGCACCGGAGACTCTCAGTGGATCACCGGGGAGAAGGCCCGCAGGTTCGGCCACGGACTGCGAAACATCTGCGACGCCATCCTCGTGGGGCGGGGCACGGTGGAGGCCGACGACCCGGCCCTCACCTGCCGCCTGGCCCGCGGGCGCGACCCCTGGCGCCTGGTGCTCGACACCGACCTGCGTCTGGACCCGAAACACCGGATCTTTCACCTCTCGTCCCGGGCCCCCACGGTGGTCGTGGCCGGGGAAGGGGCTCCGGAGAAAAAGGCGCAGGAGCTCGAGGCCCTGGGAGTGAAGGTCTGGTTCCTCCCGCGGGACGAACGGGGCGGCGTGCATCTCAAGAGCCTCCTCAAGCGCCTGGTGGACGAAGGGCTCCTCAGCCTCCTCGTCGAAGGAGGCGGAAAGGTCCACGGACGGTTCTTCGACGACCGCCTGGTGGATGAGGTCTACTTCTTCTACGGCCCGGTGGTCATCGGCGGTGAGAAGGCCCCGGCGGCCATCGGCGGCGAAGGGCCGGAGAGGCTAAAGGACGCCCTCTGGCTCAAAGACCTGCGCCTCAAGCGCCTGGGACAGGATTTCCTCCTCCACGGGCTCCTCACCGACCCCCTCTCCCTCAAGTCCTCGTCCTAGCTCGCCCAAAATCGCCCGTTCTCCCCAAATCCCCCTTCAAACGACAACTTTCGCAAGTGGGAAAATTATTTCCATGTTTCAACTTGCTCCTTGGTTGAAGAGCTTTTAACTTGAAAAAAGAACCAAAGAAAACCCGATCAACGGAGGAATGAGGCCCATAGACACAAAAAAATTTTCTTCGAGCAGATTTTGGGGTATATACTGCTGCTCTAAAGTGGGAGGGGAGAGGGCGATGGCAAAGCGAGTCTTGATAGTGGAAGACGAAGCTTCGGTTCTCGAAGTCTTCGAAGAGTTCTTCAAGATTTTGGGCATGGAAACCACCAGTGCTCGTGACGGAGAAGAGGGTTTGAGGATCTTTCTCGAAGAGGGGCCTTTCGACCTCTACCTGATAGACCTCAAGATCCCCAAGATCGAGGGGTTGGTGCTGGCCAACAAGATTCGCGAGAAGGACCCGGAGGGGCCGATCTTCGTCTTTTCCGGGATGCCTCAGCTCGACAAGGAAAAGATCGAAAAGATCCCGAAGAGCGTCTACTTCAAGAAGCCGGTCACTTTCAAGGAAATCTCGGAGTATCTCAAAAAATTCAATCTCATTGACGGGTAATGATCAAAAGAATCTTTTTCCTCCTCGTTTTTCTGTTGTGGAGTCTCTCGGCCCAGGCCGCAGATCTCTCCCCCCTGAAGGACAGGCTGGTCAAGGCGGGGTTTGACGCCTCCTACGTGGAGGGGCTCCTTTCCCGGCCCGAAGCCCGGTTTCTCCCGCAAATCATGCCCAAGAAGCTCCTGCACGACGAGTACAAGCTCAACTACAACCAGTTCCTGGCCCCCGAGCGGGTGGCGCGGGCCAAGAAGTTCCTGCGAGAGCATCACAAGTTCCTGACCGCGCTTGAAGAGCGCTACGGCGTGCCCAAAGAGGTGCTGGTGGCCATCTTCCTGGTGGAAACGGACCTCGGGCGCTACACCGGGCGCTATCGCACCTTCAACGTCCTCGGGAGCATGGCCCTTTCCGAAGACTGGAACTTCGTGCGCGGATACCTTCCCCGGGACCTTCCGCCGGAAGAGGAGACACGTCTCAAGCGGTTCATGGCCCGCCGCGCCAAGTGGGCCTTTCGGGAACTCTGCGCCCTCATCACCTATTCGCGCCAAAACGACTTCGATCCCCTCTCCATCAAGGGGTCCATCTTCGGGGCCTTTGGGTTGCCCCAATTCGTGCCCACCAGCGCGCTCTCCTACGGGGTGGACTGGGACGGCGACGGGCGCGTGGATCTCTTCGACCTCGAAGACGCCCTGGCCAGCATGGCCAACTATCTGCACCGGCGGGGCTGGCGCGGTGTCCTCTCCTACGAGGCCCAGATCAAGGTCATCAAGACTTACAACAACAGCCAACCCTACGCGGAAACCGTGCTCAAGCTCGCCGCCAAGCTGAGAGATGCCGCCTGATCGTGAAGAAATCGGCTCCCGCCTCAAGCGCCTGGCCCAGGCCCTTACGGACCGGGGTCTCGAGGCCGCCCTCATCCGCTATCCGCTGAACATCTTCTACTTCACCGGGACCTTTGCCGACGGCCATCTATTGGTCACCCAAAGCGGAGAGGCCTTCCTGCTGGTCTATCGCACCTTCGAACGCGCGCGCGCGGAAGCCCTCATCGAGGAAGTGAGGCCCTTCCGCTCGCTCAAGGCCCTCCCCGACTTCCTCAAGGACCTGGGGATCAAGCACCTGGCCCTTGAGGAAGACCGCCTTCCCGTGGCGGTCTATCGCGGCTACGAACGCCTGCTGCGGGACTTCGCGCTCTCTGACTTGAGCCCCATCCTCCGGCAACTCAGGGCCCGGAAGAGCGCTTACGAGATCTCCTGCCTGCGCCGGGCCGCGGAGATGCTCGCCGAATCCATCGAGGCCGTTCTCCCCTCTTTCCGGCCCGGGCTAACCGAGCTGGAAATGGCCGGGATGCTTGAGGCCGAACTGCGCAAGCGGGGGCACCCGGCCTACACCCGCACCTACGCCTTCCATCAGGAACTGGCCTACGGCCATCTCCTCACCGGAGAGGCCGCGGCCGTGCCCTCCTACGTCACCACCGGCCAGGGAGGACGCGGGGTGGTGGGTTTCCCCCAGGGGCCGAGCGAGAAGATCCTGCGTGAAGGAGAACCCCTCCTCATAGACTACGCCGGCTGGCACGAGGGCTATCTCGTGGACCAGAGCCGCCTCTTCTACTTCGGGGAACTCCCCGCCGCACTGCACGACACCTTCGCGCGCATTAAGCAGCTCATGGAAAGCCTGGAAGAGACCCTCCGGCCCGGGATCACCGCCGAAGAGGTCTACCATCGCGCCCGGGAAACCGCCGAAAAACTGGGCCTCAGCCCCTGTTTCATGGCCCACGGCGAAGAGAGGGTGCCCTTCGTGGGCCACGGCGTGGGGCTCGAGATAGACGAATGGCCTCCCCTTGCCCCGCGGGTGAAGGTGCCCCTTGAAGAGGGCATGGTCGTCGCCCTCGAACCCAAGTGCCATCTGCCGGGCCAGGGGGTGATCGGCCTTGAGGACACCTTCCTCATCACCCGCGAGGGAGCCGCGCGCCTCACCCTCTCGCCGCGGGAGATCCGCCGCCTGGAACCGTGATCTTCGACGAACTCAAACGCCTGCAGGAAGAACTCGCCCGGAAGATCGTGCTGAAGCCCCTTGAGCGCCTGCCGGAGATCGTCGCCGGAGCAGACGTGTCCTATGCGCGCAAGGAGAAACGATCCTACGGCGTGCTCGCCGTGCTCCGCCTCCCGGAGCTGGAAGAAGTGGACCAGGCCGTGGCCGAGGAGGAGACGCCTTTCCCCTATGTGCCGGGGTTCCTCTCCTTTCGGGAGGTCCCGGTGCTCAAGAAGGCCTTTGCGCGCCTGAAAAGGAGGCCCGAGGTCCTCCTGGTGGACGGCCAGGGGATCCTCCATCCGCGCGGTCTGGGGCTGGCCTCCCATCTCGGCCTCGAACTGGGAATCCCCACCATCGGCGTGGCCAAGAAGCCGCTTTGCGGAGAATTCGATTGGCCCGCAGACCGCGCCGGGGCCTGGAAGCCGATCTATCTCGAGGGCGAGGTGAAAGGAGCGGTCCTGCGAACGCGAAAAGGGGTCAAACCCGTCTTCGTCTCCCCCGGCCATCTCGTGGACCTCGAAAGCGCCCTGGAGGTGGTGCAACGTTGCCTGGTGGGGTATAGATTGCCCGAGCCCATTCGCAAGGCCCATCTCCTTTCGCAAAGGGTGAAGAAATGATCGTCGCCGTGGTGCCTGCCGGGGGTGTGGGAAAGAGAGTGGGGGCCGAGATCCCCAAGCAGTTCCTCTCCCTTTGCGGGAAACCCATCATCATGTGGACGCTTGAGGCCCTTGAGAGAACGCCGGAAATAGACCTCATCGTGGTGGCCATCGTGTCCTCCTGGCAGGAGGAACTCGCCCGGCTGATCGCGGAATCCTCCCTGCGCAAGGTGGCCCGCCTCGTCCCCGGAGGCGCCACACGGCAGGACTCCGTGGCCGCGGCCCTGGAAGCCGTGCCCCAAGAGGCGGAGATCATCCTCGTGCACGACGCCGCACGTCCCCTGGTGCTCCAGGAGACGATCCAGGGCGTCATCCGCGCGGTGAAGGACCACGGGGCAGCCATTGCCGCCTGTCCGGTGCGCGACACGGTGAAGGAAACCCTCCGCGGCCGCGTGGTGCGCACGCTTCCCCGGGAAAGGATCTTCCTCGCGCAGACCCCCCAGGGCGCCCGGGCCCCTCTCCTGCGGCGCGCCTTTGAAAAGGCCGCAAGAGAAGGCTTCCAGGGCACGGACGAGGCCAGCCTGCTCGAATGGATGGGTGTTCCGGTCTACGTGGTGCCCTCCCCTGCCACCAACCTGAAGATCACCACGCCCGAGGACCTGGAGATCGCCGCGGCCCTCCTCAAGAAGCGCCTGGAAGAGGAACGAAACCTTCTTTGGTGAGCACCGGCACCACGGAGTAGCGATCAAGCTCCCCGCAGAAGATCACGTCGTCCTTGAGCCCCAGCTCGATGAGACGCAGGGCGTGCTTGGAGAGGAGGATCTCCTCGCGGGGGTCGGCCACCCCGCGGGCGTAGTGGCGCGCCACGGTGGCTGCGTCGTTTCCCGTGGCAAACTCCTCCAGCTCGCGCGCCAGGAAACCCGCAAAGAGGAAGTCTTCGAGGGAGAAGTGACCTTCGGTGCCGGCGCACAGGACCACCACCTCGTCGAAGCGCTCGGCAAAGCGCACCACCGCCGAAAGGTTGAGGAAGCTTCCGGCGCAAACGGCCTTGGCCTGCTTGACGAAGCCCAGGGCGCGGGTGCCGTTGGTGGTGGTGAGCGCCACCTTCTGACCCGCCAGGCGATAGGCCTCCCGCGGAGAGTTGCCGTAGTCAAAACCCTCCGGCGGCAACCCGCCCCTTTCTCCGGCCAGGAGATAGCCCTGCTCCCGCAGGAGGAGCGCGTCTTCGATGGTGGCCACGGGCTTGACCACCTTGGCCTCCTCGGCCAGCGCCGCCACGATGGTGGAGGTGGCCCTAAGGATGTCCACCAGGACCACCAGACCCTCGGTCTCTATGGGTATGGGCAGGGGATGCACGAAGACGTTTTTCACCTGAGCACCTCTTTCAGGGCCCGGAGGAGACGGTTGTTTTCCGCCTCGCTCTTCAGGGCCAGTCTCAAAAAGTTCGGACCAAGCCCCGCGAAGTTCGAAGCCTCTCGCACGAGGATCAGATGGCGCCGGAGAAGGGCCTCCCACACCGGGCGCGCCGGGCGGTCGAGCTCAAGGAGGAAGAAGTGGATCTCCCCGGCAAAGACGCGAAGCCCGGCGACTTCCGCAAGATGCGGGAGGAAGCGCCTCCTTTCGCGTTCCACGAACTCTCTCACGGCCTGCACGTGGGACCCCTGCTCCAAGAGCCACGGCCCGGCCACCTGGGCCAGCCGGTTCACCGCCCAGGGGAGCTCGGCCTCGCGGAGCCTTTTGGCCAGGGGCTCTGCCGCCGCGCAGACCCCCAGCCTCAGCCCGGGAAGACGAAAGATCTTCGAAAAAGAATAGAGGACCACCGCGTTTGCGGGCAACCCGTCCTCGAGGAGACTGCGCCCCTCGGGATGAAAATCAACGTATGACTCGTCCACCACAAAGACACTTCGGGGATGGGCCGCCATCAGCGAGCGCAGGTCCGCGGGCCGAAGATAGACCCCCGTGGGATTGTTGGGATTGCAGAGGAAGACCAGCTCCCCGCCCGT
>JAADCO010000063.1 GCA_013154385.1 Thermodesulfobacteriota bacterium | reverse complement strand
GCGTGTAAGGGGCGCCCGGGCCGCAGGCCCGCGTGGACGAAGATGTATCTTTCCGTCTCCCAGTAGTAGGGAAGCCCCCGCAGAAAGGCGACCACCTCGGGCGGGACGTCGAGCTTGCCCCCGCGGCTGAACTGGGCCAGGGTGACGTCTCCGCCGTTCAGGAGATACACGTCCTCGTCCACTCCGTGGAGATAGCGCAGGAACATCCACTCGTGGTTTCCCATGAGGGGGATGACCCGGTCGCCGAAGGCTTCCTTGAGTTCCATGACGCCCTCCAGGGTGAGGCGCGGATCCGGGCCGCGGTCAATGTAGTCGCCCAGGAACACGAGATAGTCTTCCTCCCACTCGATGGGGAGCTTTTGTAGCAATCTTTCGAGGGCTTGAAAACAGCCGTGAATGTCTCCGATGGCGAAGATGGCCATTTCTTAGAAAGTGAGCCAGAGGAGTTTGCGAGCCGCCCGCTGATCGAGCCTGGTAAGGCCCACTTCCCGGGCCCACTTTAGGGCTTCCTCATATTCCTCTTTTGTGAGGCGCCGGTCAAGAGGCGGATACCGCCACGCCTCACCGCACGGATAGTACTGGTCCATGATGTTCACGTAAGTGTGGGGCGAGATCTCCTCGGCGATCCACTTGAGGATTTCCTTGGTGCCGGCGAGCCCCCCGGGGAGGACGAGATGACGGATGAGGAGGCCACGTCTGGCAATGAACTCGTCGTCGAGGACCAAGTCGCCCACCTGACGGTGCATCTCCTTGATGGCCGCCCTGGCTACCTGCGGATAGCGGGGCACCTTGGAGAGCCTCAGGGCGATCTTTTCGTCCCAGTACTTGAAGTCCGGCATGTAGATGTCCACGATGCCCTCCAGCAGGCGCAGGGTCTCTACCTTTTCGTATCCGCCGCAGTTGTAGACCAGGGGAATCCGAAGCCCCTTTTCCGCGGCGAGCACCAGGGCCTCGACGATGAAGGGCACCTGATGCGTGGGCGTGACGAAGTTTATGTTGTGGCAACCCCTGGCCTGGAGGGCGAGCATCATGCGCGCCAGGTCTTCGGTGGAGACCTCCTCGCCCTCGCCGAGATGGCTGATCTCCCAGTTCTGGCAATAGACGCAGGCCATGTTGCAATGGGTGAAAAAGATGGTGCCCGAACCGCCGTAGCCCACCAGCGGCTGTTCCTCCCCGAAATGGGGGCCGTAGCTCGAGACCTTCGGGCGGGCGAGCACCCGGCAAAACCCCTTCTCTCCCTTGAGGCGGTTGACCCCGCATTCGTGCGGGCAGAGGTCGCAGGAGGCGAGCTTCTCCCGCAGGGCGGCTGCCCGTTCCCGAAGTTCCCCCCGTTGATGGAGCTCCAAATAGGCGGGTGTGTTCGGATGTTCCGCCATCTTCAGCTTTTTTGTTCCGGTAGATCCTCTACCTGGACGTTTGCCGGTCACCCTACGCCGTCGTAGAAGAAGAGGATCTTCTTTTCGGCTTCGATCTGCTTCGGAGAAAGCGGGCGAGGTTTTCGAGTCTCGAGGATCTTGAGCATCTCCTCCCGCGAAGGGATGTCCTCCAGGCTGTGCCCCACGGGCTTCTTGGTCTGGGTGTCGAGGACGGAGTATTCCTCTCCGTTTCCCTGCACGCAGATGGGCGGCGGGGCCTCGGGGTTGAGCAGGCGCGCCGCGGCAATGGTGCCCCGCTCCCGGCTGACCACGGAGCCCTCGTTCAGGCGGAGGCAGATGGCGGGGCGCCCGTCCAGTTCGACGACGATGTCCGCCTTGGTGTAGAGGCGCTTGCCCGGAATCTCCACCACCAGGGGCACGAGGAGCCGGATCTCCTCCGGACGATAGCCCTTTTTCTCCACCAGGAAACGGACGATCTCCTCGCGCGTCTCCCGGAAGGGATCAAGGGCGCATTCACAGACACCGGTTTCGCATTCACAGCTTACGAGAGGCATCATTCTTAGAATAGCACAAACTTTCATGAAATCCTATTCGAAAAACGGACTTCAGGCCATAAAAACGGGAGCTTACGGGATCACGTCGGTGTAGCGAGCAAGAAATCCCGCTTTCCAATAGAGATCTTCCGGGGAGAGGCCGTTTTTCCGGAGAGATTCCCGCACCGCGGGCAGGGACTCCTTGACCAGCCCCACGTGGAGCCTCAGGAGCTGACAGTACTGAAGGGTCCTTACGGGCGAGCCGGTGAGGGCCTGCACCGGGCAACGCCCTCCGCAATAGGGCTCGATGCCGCAGCGCGTGCATCCCAGGGGCTCACGATAAGCGGCCAGGAAGGAGAGGTCTTCTAAGCGCAACACCACCTTGCCCTCGGGGGTGATCTCGCCCAGGGCGAATTCCGGAGGCAGGTCCGCGCAGGCCAGGATGCGCCCGCCCACGAGATCGAAGTTGGCGGCCAGCTCCGCCCCGCAGGCCGTGTGCCCGCGTCTGTAGCCCGTGAGCATGAAGGTCAGGAGCTCGTTGAGGTGGACGACGGGGATGATCTCGCCCCGCCGCAGGCGCTCGAGGAATTCCCAGAGGATAACGGAGAACTCGGCTTCGTAGCGGTTGACGTAGTCTTCGAAGTCGCGGAAGGGCTCGCCGGTTTCGGGGAAGTGGTAGAAGAAGAAGTCGCCGAGGCCCAGCTCGTGGAGCTCGAGGAAGGCCAGCCAGCAATCGTAGAGGGATTGCTCCTCCCGCAGGGTGGACCACACCAACGTGCGCACGTGCGGGGCCACGGTCTTCAAGCGGGCCATGTTCTCCTGGATGCGGGAAAGGCGCGTTCCGCGTCTTACGGCTTCGTGCTGCTCTTCGCGCCCGTCTATGGAAAAGGAGATCAGCCAGAGGTCCTCGATCAGGGCCGGATACTTCTCGATGACCTGGTCGAGGAGCATGCCGTTGGTGTAGACCATGAAGCGCACGTCGTCTCCCAGCGCGGCTCGCAGGAGACGCCGCATGAGATCCATCTTTTCCGGCGCGAGGAAGGGCTCGCCCCCGTAGAAGGCCACGGTAATGGGCTTGGGGGCTTCCTGGGCCAGGGTAAGGATGGCCTGGACCTCGCGTTCGGGATCGGCTTCAAAGAGCTTCAGCGCTTCCCGGCGGTCTTCACAGGTGAGGGAGACGTTGATGCAGCCCTCACAGCGGGCGTTGCAGCGTCCGGTCACCGTGACGTGAAAGACGGTGCCGCCCTCCGGCTGGAACGAGGTCTCGGCGGTCTCCAGCCGCACGGCCTCCAGCCGCGAAAGGTCGCCGAAACGCGGATGATAGACACCCTTGACCGCGGGGAAAGCAAAGCCTTTCTCAAGCCGAGTCATGATTTCGTGAAATAGGTTCTGCATATCTTCTGATTAAGAGAAAGCTTTGGCCGATACAAGTTTTTAATACGTCAAAGATAAAGAGAAATGTTTGGTGACACCGAGTTCAGCTAAATATCATTTTCCAGGAAGATTTCCGGGAAAAGGTTGAACCAGGCGCGTGCGGAGGGACCACAATATATTGTGTTATATTTCCCGTTGACATCCATTATGGCGTGGTTTATTTTGTAAGCGCTGTCCGAAACCCACCGGGAGGTAAAGATGGAGCCCTTAGTACGCAAGCGAGACGGTAGTTTTGTGCCCTTTGACAGGCGGCGGATCATCAACGCCGTTTACAAGGCGGTCAAGGCCGTTGGTCAGGACGACCGGCAGATTGCCGAAGAAGTGGCCAACGAGGTGGCCCTAAAGCTCTATCGGACCTTCTTCAAGTTCGGAAACGTCCCCCACGTCGAGCAGATCCAGGACATCATCGAGGACACCCTCATCGCCCGCGGCCTGACGGAGGTGGCCAAGGCCTACATCCTCTACCGCGAAAAGCGCAAGCAGGCCCGGGAGATCGGCAAGGCCATCGTGGACGGGGTCAACCTCATCGAGGACTATCTCACCCGCGAGGACTGGCGTGTCCAGGAAAACTCGAACATGAACTACTCCCTTCAGGGGCTCAACTTCCACATCTCTTCCTCGGTGGTGGCCCGTTACTGGCTGACGAAGCTCTATCCTCCCATGGTGGGCGAGGCCCATCGCGAAGGGGACTTCCACATCCACGACCTCGGGGTCCTCGGCCCCTACTGTGTGGGCTGGGACCTCTACGACCTCCTCCTCCGGGGTTTCGGTGGGGTGCCGGGAAAGGTCGAATCCACTCCGGCCAAGCACTTTCGCTCCGCCCTCGGACAGATCGTCAACTTCTTCTACACCCTTCAGGGGGAAGCCGCGGGGGCGCAGGCCTTTTCGAACTTCGACACGTTGCTGGCCCCCTTCGTGCGCTACGACAAGCTCTCCTACGAGGAAGTCAAGCAGGGGCTTCAGGAATTCCTCTTCAACGTCAACGTGCCCACGCGGGTGGGCTTTCAGACCCCTTTCACCAATCTCACCATGGACCTGCGGGTTCCGGAGAGCTTCAAGAAGAAGGCGGTCGTCGTGGGCGGGCGCTTGCAGAACGAGACCTACGGCGAGTTTCAGGAGGAGATGGACCTCATCAACCGCGCCTTCTGCGAGCTCATGATGGCCGGTGACGCCAAGGGGCGCATCTTCACCTTCCCCATTCCGACCTACAACATCACCCGCGAGTTCGACTGGGACAACGAAAACTTGGAACCCCTGTGGGAGATGACCCGCAAGTACGGCATTCCTTACTTCGCCAACTTCGTGAACTCCGACATGGACCCCGACGACGCCCGCTCCATGTGCTGCCGCCTGCGGCTCGACAACCGCGAGCTGCGCAAGCGTCTGGGCGGGCTTTTCGGCTCCGCGCCTCTTACCGGCTCCATCGGCGTGGTGACCATCAATCTCCCGCGCATCGCCTATCTGGCCACGTGCGAGGAGGACTTCTTCGATCGTCTCTCGCATCTCATGGAGCTGGCCAAGGTGTCGCTTGAGATCAAGCGCAAGGTCATCGAGGACTTCACCGAGCGCGGCCTCTATCCCTATTCGAGGGTCTACTTGTCCGGCGTGAAGGAAAAGACCGGGTCCTATTGGACCAACCACTTCTCCACCATCGGCATCCTCGGGATGAACGAGGCCTGCCTCAACTTCCTCGGCGAGCCCATCTACACCGAGGCGGGCAAGGAATGGGCCAAGAAGGTCTTGCTCTTCATGCGGGACAAGATCACCCAGTTCCAGGAAGAGACCGGAAACCTCTACAACCTCGAGGCCACTCCGGCCGAGGGGGCGAGCTATCGCCTGGCCAAGCTCGACCGGAGCCGGTTTTCGAGCATCAAGACCGCGGGCACCGAAGAGATTCCCTACTACACGAATTCCGTGCACCTTCCCGTGAACTACACCGACGACGTCTTCGAGATCCTTACGCATCAGGACGATCTGCAGACGCTCTTCACCGGCGGCACGGTGGTCCATCTCTTCATCGGGGAGGAGATCCCCGACACCACCATGGTGAAGAACCTGGTGCGGGCCATCGTGCAGCGCTTCAAGCTGCCTTACTTCTCCATCACGCCCACTTTCTCCGTGTGCCCGGTGCACGGTTATCTCCCGGGCAAGCACACGGTTTGCCCCTATCCGCACAGCGACGAGGCCCTGGAACGCTACGGACGGGAGTTCGAGATCCCCGAAGTCGAACTCTCGCTCCTTTCCGACAAGGCTTATCGCCCCATTACGTAAAAGGAGGTGGCACACATGAGGAACGAACTCCCCAAGGTGAAGGTCAAGGCCATTCCGGTCGAAGTCTATTCTCGAGTGGTTGGTTATTTTCGGCCGGTGCAGAACTGGAACAAGGGCAAACAGCAGGAGTTCTCCGAACGCAAGCACATCCCGGTGAGCAAGCTGGGTGTTTGCGCCTGCAGCAAGTAAGGGGTCATGATAAAGGGGTTTCGCGGGACGAGTCTCGTTGACTTTCCCGGCCACCTGGCCGCGGTGATCTTCTTCGGGGGCTGCAACTTTCGTTGCCCCTTCTGCTACAACGTGGATCTCGTCTCCCCCGCCAGGTTGAGGGCTCTCCCGTCCCTTGCGCCCGAAGACATCCTGGAGGAACTCGCCAGGCGCGAGGGTTTCATCACCGGGGTGGTGGTGACCGGCGGAGAGCCCACGCTTCATCCCCGCCATCTGCGGCATCTCCTGGAGATGATCCGGGCCGAGACGAAGCTCGCCATCAAGCTCGACACCAACGGTTCCGCGCCGGAAGTGGTGCGGG
The DNA here is from genome assembly GCA_013154385.1 of Thermodesulfobacteriota bacterium. Lineage (GTDB taxonomy): Bacteria > Desulfobacterota > Thermodesulfobacteria > Thermodesulfobacteriales > Thermodesulfatatoraceae > JAADCO01. Next base: position 10,280 of record JAADCO010000063.1, on the reverse strand, counting down.
AGCTGGCGGAAGAGGGGCTCGTGGACTACGTGGCCGTGGACTTCAAGACGAGCCCCGCGCGCTACGGGGAGCTCTCCGGCCGTTTCGACCCGGTGTCGGAAACGCTTTCCTATCTCGCCGAAAGCGGGCTCGATCACGAGGTCCGGATCACCGCCGTGCCGGCCTTCGTCTCCCGCGCGGAGCTGGCGGAGATGGTCCCCTATCTCGAGAGGGTGCCCAGGGTGGCCCTCCAGAGGTTCATGAGCGAATACGAACGGTTACAGCCGGAGCTTGATCTCGGCCTCTACGGCCCGGAGGAGCTTCACGCCCTGCGGGACTTCCTGGCCGAAAGACTCGGAGGAGAAGTGGTCCTGCGCCATGTTTAAGCGTTCCCTGATACTCTTTCTCCTTTGTCTGCTGGCGGCCTGCGCCACGGCCCCGGTCACCGGGCGGCATCAGCTCATCCTCATAGACCCTCAGACGGAGATGCGTCTGGGCCTTCAGGCCTACGAGGAGATCCTCAAGGAAGTCAAGCTCTGCAACGATCCCGTGGTGAACGGGATCGTCAAAGAGGTCGGGATGCGCATCGCCCGGGCCACGGGGAAGGACTACGACTGGGAATTCAAGGTCATAGACGATCCGAAGACCATCAACGCCTTCTGTCTGCCCGGGGGCAAGGTCTTCGTCTACACCGGCATCCTGCCCCTGGTCAAAAACGAGGCGGGTTTGGCCACGGTGCTGGGGCACGAGATCGGCCACGCCATCGCCCGCCACGGGGCCGAGCGCATGAGTCTGGGGCTCGTGGCCGCCTTCGGCGAGGTCCTCTTGGCCAACGTGCTCAACTTCAAGAACGAAACCACCAAGCGCATCTTCCTTACCGCTTACGGCCTGGGGGCTACGGTGGGGGTCATCCTCCCCTACAGCCGCAAGCAGGAGTTCGAGGCCGACACCATCGGCCTCTATCTCATGGCCAAGGCCGGCTACGATCCGCGCGAGGCCATCGCCTTCTGGAAGAGGATGCTCGCCATCAGCAAGGATCGGCCCAAACCGCCGGCCTTTCTCTCGACCCATCCGCCCGATGAGGCGCGCATCAAGCACCTTGAGGAACTCCTTCCCAAGGTGTTGCCCATTTACGAATCGGCGCCGCACAAGTACGGTAAGGGAAAGGAGATACCAACTCCTCATTGCTCATAGGCACCTTTCAAAGTAAATTAGCTCTAATCCCGGAAGAAGAGGGTTTCTTGTGTTCGAAAACCTGAGTGATCGCCTGGAAAGTACTTTCAAGCGCCTGCGCGGTCGGGGCAAGTTGACGCCGGCCGACGTGGAGAAGGGTCTGCGCGAGGTGCGCCTGGCCCTTCTTGAGGCCGACGTCAACTTCCGGGTGGTCAAGGACTTCATCAATCGCGTCAAGGAGCGGGCCCTGGGGGCGGAGGTCATGGAGAGCCTCACCCCGGCCCAGCAGCTCATCAAGATCGTCCACGAGGAGCTCATCCACACCCTGGGCGACCGGGCCGTGCCGCTCGATCTTTCCGGCCCGCGGCCCATTCCCATTCTCCTGGTGGGTCTTCAGGGTTCCGGTAAGACGACCACCGCCGCCAAGCTGGCGCGGTTCCTCAAAAAGAAGGGCAAGAAACCCTTTCTCGTCCCGGCGGACGTCTATCGTCCGGCGGCCATCGAGCAACTGAAGACCCTTGCCCGGCAGATAGACGTTCCCTGCTACGACACGCAACCCGGTCAAAAGCCGGTGGAGATCGTCAAGGCCGCCCTGGCCGAGGCCAAGGCCAAGGGATACGACGTGGCCATCATTGACACCGCGGGTCGTCTCCACGTGGACGACGAGATGATGGCCGAGGTGGAAGAGATCAAGAAGGCCGTCTCTCCCCGCGAGGTGCTCCTGGTGGCCGACGCCATGACCGGTCAGGACGCGGTGAACATCGCCAAGACCTTTCACGACCGGGTGGGGCTCACCGGCGTGGTGCTCACCAAGGTGGAGGGCGACGCGCGCGGTGGAGCCGCTCTTTCCATTCGGTCGGTGACCGGTTGCCCCATCAAGTTCCTGGGCACCGGAGAAAAGCTCGACGCCCTCGAAGTCTTCCATCCCGACCGGATGGCCTCCCGCATCCTGGGCATGGGGGACGTGCTCTCCCTCATCGAAAAGGCGCAGGAGGCCTTCGATCTCAAGAAGGCCAAGGAACTGCAGGAGAAACTCAAGCGCGAGGCCTTCACCCTGGAAGACCTGCGGGACCAGATCCGCCAGATGAAGCGCCTGGGGTCGCTCGAACAGATCATCAAGCTCATCCCCGGGCTGGGCAGCAAGCTCAAGGATCTGCCCTTCGACGAGAAGGAACTGGTCCGCATGGAGGCCATCATCAACTCCATGACCCCTCAGGAGCGTCGGCATCCGAAGATCATCAACGCCAGCCGCAAGCGGCGCATTGCGCGCGGCAGCGGCACCAGCGTGCAGGACGTGAACCGTCTTCTCAAGAGTTACGAAGAGATGAGAAGATTGTTCAAGAGAATGAAAAAAAGAGGTGGAATCCAAGCTCTTGCTCGAAACCTCTTTGGGATGTAAATAAGGCCAAATTTGTAAAGGAGGTGAGTCAAGGTGGCCATCAAGATTAGGCTCATGCGTCGCGGGCGTCGCAATCGTCCTTTCTATCGGGTGGTGGTGGCGGAGGCCTCCTCTCCACGTGACGGACGCTTCATCGAGATCCTGGGTTACTACGATCCTCTCAAGGAGCCGTACGAATTCAAGGTAGATCCCGAGAAGGTCAAGAAGTGGCTTGCAAGGGGTGCCCGGCCTACGGAGACCGTGAGGGCCCTTCTGAAGAGAAGCGGTCTTCTCAAAAATTCCGCCGAGGCCTCTACCGCGGCCTAAAGAGGATGTCTATATATTTGATTAGGCGGAAAGCTCTAGAGGAGGTTAGGCATGGGTAAGCTGAAGGAGCTTATCGAGCAGATCGCGAAGGCCTTAGTGGACAACCCTGATGCCGTTCAGGTCAACGAGATCGAAGGCGAGCAGACTTCGGTTATCGAGCTCAAAGTAGCGAAAGAGGATCTGGGCAAGGTCATCGGCAAACAGGGACGTACGGCCCGCGCTATGCGGACCATCTTGAGTGCCGCTTCCACCAAACTGCGCAAGCGGGCGGTGCTCGAGATCATCGAATGATGTCTGCCGAGCGTTCCCGTCACGGGAAGAAAGTTCCGGTGGCGAGGATCGCTCGGGCGCACGGTATGAAAGGGGAGGTGCGAATCCTCCCCTATCTCGTTCAAAACGTCGAACTTTTAAGGCAACTTCCGTGTTTTTATCGCCGTAAGGGCAGGGATTGCTTTGAGAAGCTAGTCCCCGAAAGCATCCGCTCAGCCCCGCGCGGGGGGTTTCTCGTCAAGTTCGGAGAGATAGACACCAGAGACGAGGCCGAGGCCCTGCACGGGCAGGAACTATTTGCCGACCTAAAAGACTTTCCCCCTCCTGAAGAAGACGAATACTACGTCTTTGAGCTCGTCGGTCTCAAGGTCGAGCTTCCCGACGGTGAAGTCGTGGGAGAGGTGGTGGGTCTCATGCCCGTGGGGCCCTACGAGTTGCTGGAAGTCAGGCGCCCTGACGGGAAGACCGTCTACCTTCCCATGGTGGACGAGGTGATCCGGGAGATTGACCTTGAGCAGGGAAAGATCGTGATCTCGCCGACAGAGGGGCTTCTTGAGGTGCAGAACGACTAGAGCTTGAGCGCCTTCTTGACTTCCTCGGAGAGCCGGAACCCGTGTTCTTCCTGGGGGAAGAGGCCCTCTCGCACCTCCCGGATGTATTCCTTGATCGCGCGGCGAGCTTCCTCGGCCAGGTGGGCGTAAGACTTGACGAACCGGGGTCTGAACCCCTCGAAAAGCCCCAGGACGTCGTGGAGCACGAGGATCTGGCCGTCGGTCTCCGCCCCGGCGCCGATGCCGATGGTGGGCACGGGTATCCGGCGCGTGATCTCCGCCGCCAGTTCGCGCGGCACGCACTCGAGCACCAGGGCAAAGACCCCGGCTTCCACCAGGATCTGGGCGTCTTCGAGCAGGCGCTTGGCCGAGGTCACGTCGCGCCCCTGGACCTTGAACCCACCGAGGGAGACCGCCCGTTGCGGCGTGAGACCGATGTGTCCCAGCACGGGGATGCCCGCCTGGACGATGCGGGATATGCGCGGGGCCATCTCCCTGCCGCCTTCGATCTTCACGGCCTGACAGCCCCCTTCCTTCAGGAAGCGCCCGGCGTTTCGGATGGCCTCCTCGTCACTCACCTGATAGGAAAGAAAGGGCATGTCACCCACGACGAGGGCCCTTTTGGCGCCTCGCGAGACCGCGCGCGCAAGCACGAGCATCTCCTCCATGGTCACCGGCAGGGTGTCCTCGTAGCCCAGGACCACCATGGCCGCGGAATCCCCCACGAGGATGAGGTCAAGACCGGCCTCGTCGAGCAGGCGGGCGAAGAGGAAATCGTAGGCGGTCAGGGCGCAGATCTTCTCCTTCCCTTTCTTGGCCTGTATTTCCGGGATGGTGAGTCTAGAAGAGGGCATCTTTTCTCCTTACCCCGAAGTATTGATAGGCGCGTTCGGTGAGCATGCGCCCCCGCGGGGTGCGCCTGATGAACCCGCAGCGGATGAGAAAGGGCTCGTAGACGTCTTCCAGGGTGCGCGGGTCTTCGCAGAGGGCGGTGGCCAGGGTGTCCAGCCCCACGGGGCCGCCGTTGAACTTCTCCATGATGGTGATGATGAGCCGGCGATCAAAAGGCCCCAGCCCGAGATCGTCGAGATCCATGAGGAGAAGAGCCTGGCGCGCCACTTCACGGGTGATGGAGTCGTGGCCGTGGACCACGGCGAAGTCGCGGACCCGCCGGAGGAGCCTGTTGGCGAGCCGCGGTGTCCCCCTGGCGCGGCGGGCAATCTCAAGCGCCCCCTCCTCGGTGACGGGGATGTCGAGGAGGGAGGCCGTCTGGCGGATGATGCGCGCGAGATCCTCTTCGGAGTAGAAATCGAGCTTGAAGTGTATGCCGAAGCGGTCCCTCAGCGGGGCGGAGAGGAGCCCCGAACGGGTGGTGGCCCCGACGAGCGTGAAACGGGGGAGCGAAAGTCGCAGGAGGCGCGCCCCCGGCCCCTTGCCCACGACCAGATCGAGCTTGAAGTCCTCCATGGCCGGGTAGAGTATCTCTTCCACCGCCGTGGGGAGCCGATGGATCTCGTCAATGAAGAGCACGTCCCGTTCCGAGAGGTTGGTGAGGATGGCGGCGAGGTCTCCGGGGCGCTCGAGCACGGCGCCGGAGGTGACGTGGATCTGACTGCCCAGTTCCTTGGCGATGATGTGGGCGAGGGTGGTCTTACCCAGGCCGGGATAACCCGTGAGGAGCACGTGGTCCAGGGCTTCCCCCCGGGTTGTGGCCGCGGAGAGATAGACGCGCAGGACCTTTTTGATCTCGTCCTGCCCCACGTAGTCGTCCAGTCTTTGCGGCCGAAGATCCTTTTCCGTTCCCATGGTCCTAAGTGGCGGAGAGTTTGCGCAGGGCCTCGCGCACCAGTTCCGAAAGTTCGAGATCTTCCCGGAAGACCTCGTTTAGGGCCTTCTGGGCCTCGTCCCGCGAGAACCCGAGGTTTAAGAGCGTGGAGAGGGCCTCGGAGAACGCGGGTGAGGCAGGTGCCTTTTGCGGATCAATTCCCAGGCGGTTGCGCAGTTCCACGCAGAGCCTTTCCGCCCGCCGCGGCCCGATGCCCGGCACGCGCGCCAGGCGCTTGTAGTCCGCTTGGGCGACGATTTCGCTCAGTTCCTCGGGGCGAAACACCGAGAGGATGTTGAGGGCCAGGCGGGGCCCCACGCGCGAGATGCTCTGGAGCCGACCGAAGAGCTCCCGGGATTCCCAGTCGGCGAAACCGTAGAGCTCGAAGACTTCTCCGCGCAGGCGTTCGGTGACGAAAAGGGAGCACTCCTCCCCCTCCGGAGGGAGCTCCTCGGAGACGCAAAGGGGCACCAGGATCTCAAGAGCAATGGCCCCCAGGGAAAGAACGACCTTTCCCGGGGCCTTCTTCTCGATTATTCCCGATACCTTGGCCAGCATCTAACTCAGTTTGGCCCGAAATTTGGACACTTGCAAATGATAGAGGGCCACGGAGATGGCGTCCGAGGCGTCGAGGGGGAGATCCCCGCTGATGGCGAGAAGGTTCCGCACCATGAAGTTCAGCTGTTCCTTGGAGGCGTTTCCGTAGCCCGTGAGGGCCTTCTTCACCTCCAGCGGATGATAGAGGAAGACCGGAAGCCCGCTTTGCGCCGCCGCCAGGAGGGCGGCCCCCTGCGCCTGCCCTAGTTTTACCGCGGCGTGGGGAAAGGACTCCGGAAGGACCTCCTCCAGGGCCATGACCTTGGGGGAAAAGGCCCGGATGAGTTCGAGGAGCTCGAGATAGATCTCAAGGAGCCTCTTTTCCAGGGTCCTCTCTCGCGGTCGTATCACGCCGTAAGAGAGGACCTGATCGTTCTCTATCACCCCGTAGCCCGTGGCCCGGGAGCCGGGGTCAACTCCTAGGACGCGCATCTACATCTTGGCGCTGATCCGTTCCATGAGGTCATCCGGAATGTCGAAGTTGGCGTAGACCTGCTGGACGTCGTCGTGGTCTTCCAGGGTCTCCATGAGACGGAGCATCTGCTGGGCCGTCTTTTCGTCTTCGAGTTTCACCGTGGTCTTGGGCACCATGGTCACCTTGGCGGATTCGATCTTGAACCCCGCCCCTTCAAGGGCCTCTTTGACGGCCTCGAAGTCCTGCGGTTCGGTGATGACCTCGAACTCGCTCTCGTATTCGCGCACGTCTTCGGCGCCGGCTTCTATGGCCAGGTCGAGGAGTTTTTCCTCGTCGGCACCGTCGCGGGAGACGACGATGAGGCCCTTTTGTTCGAAGATCCAGGAGACCGCCCCGGGTTCAGCGAGGTTTCCGCCGCACTTGCTGAAGATGTGGCGGAGCTCGGAGACCGTGCGGCGCTTGTTGTCGGTGACGCTCTTGATGAGCACGGCTACTCCGCCGGGACCGTAGCCCTCGTAGGTGGCTTCTTCCCAGGTGGTACCGGGCTCCTGCCCGGTGCCCTTCCTGATGGCGCGCTCGATGTTCTCTTTGGGCATGTTGGCGGCTTTGGCCGCTTGAATGGCCGCCCTAAGACGCGGATTGGCGCTCGGATCTCCACCGCCGAGCCGGGCCGCAACCATGATTTCCCGGATGAGCTTGGTGAACAACTTGCCGCGCTTGGCATCCTGTGCCGCCTTCTTCCGTTTGATCTGTGCCCAATGGGAATGTCCAGCCATGAGAAAACTCTTACCCTTTGCGGGGGTTGGGTTTATCTGCCCCCAACCAGGGCGGTGATGTCGCTCGAAATCTTAGCTGTTTTGGCGCGGATTTGCAAAACTATGCCGTTTCTTCTTCGAGGAGGACGAGATTGTCGCGGTGGATGACTTCGTCCTGCCCGGAAAACCCCAGGCGCGCGGGGATCTCGCGCGTGTGGCAACCGGCGATCTTCTTCAGGTCTTCGGAATTGTAGTTGCAGAGCCCCACGGCCACCCGCTGCCCGTCTTCGGTGACGCACTCCACGCAGGAGCCGCGGTCGAACACGCCGCGGATCTCCTTGATACCCGCGGGAAGCAGGCTCTTGTGGGCCTTTAGGGCCTTTACGGCGCCGGCGTCAATGACGATGGCCCCCTCGGGCCGGGGATGATAGGCCAACCAAAACTTGCGCGAGGAAAGCCCCTTGCCCTCGGGGAAGAAGAAGGTGCCTATCTCCTCGCCGGCAAAGATCCTTTCGAGGATGAGGGGCTCCCGCCCGGGGGCGATGATCATGGGGACGCCGAAGGAGGTGACGATCTTGGCCGCGCGGATCTTCGAGACCATGCCTCCCCGGCCGAAGCGTCCGGGTTTTTGCCCGGCCATGGCCTCGATGCGTTCGTCAATCTTGGTCACCTCCCGCAGGGGTTTGGCCTCCGGCACTTCGCGGGGATCGTGCTCGTAGAGGGCGTCTATGTCCGAGAGGCAGATCAGGAGATCGGCGCCCACCAGCCCCACGGTGAGGGCGGCCAAGAGGTCGTTGTCGCCGAACTGGATCTCCTCCACGGCCACGGTGTCGTTTTCGTTGATGATGGGCAGCACCCGCCAGCGCAGCAGGGTGAGGAGGGTGTTCCTCGCCAGGAGATAGCGCTTGCGGTCTTCGAGATCCTGCCTGGTGAGGAGGATCTGGGCCACGTGCTGCCCGTACTGGGAGAAGGCCTCTTCGTAGGCCTCGATGAGGCCGGCCTGGCCCGTGGCGGCCAGGGCTTGCTTTTCGCTCAGCGTGAAGTCGCGCCGGGGAATGCCCAGCTTTTTCCGCCCGCAGGCAATGGCCCCGGAGGACACGAGCACCATGTCGTAGCCCTGCCGGTTGAAGCGGGATATCTCCGCCGCCAGGTTGTCTATCACCAGGCGTGAAAGGCCGTCTTCGGTAGTGATCACGGCACTACCGACCTTCACCACGATGCGTTTCGCTTTCTGAAGCCAGGCCTTTCTGTCCATTACCTGATCGGTTCACCGGGCCGGGCCTTCTGCACCAGCTTCCAGAGACCTTCGAGGAGCTCCTTCAAGCCCTCGCCCGTGACCGCAGAGATAAGATATACGGGGTAGCCCTTTTCTTCAAAGTAGCGCTTTATCTCCTCGAGTTTTTCGCGATCAGGCACGAGGTCTATCTTGTTGAGGGCGATGGCCGTGGGTTTTTCAAGGAGCTTCGGATGATAGTGGGCAAGCTCCCGGTTGATGACCTCGAAGTCCTTTTTGCACTCCTCGAGCCGCGAGGCATCGAGGACGTGGAGGATGGCCCTGGTGCGCTCGATGTGCCGCAGGAAGTCGTGTCCCAGGCCCACGCCCTCGTGGGCGCCTTCGATGAGGCCCGGAATGTCCGCGATGACGAAGGTCCGGTCATCGGAGAGCTTGACCACCCCGAGATTGGGGGAGAGGGTGGTGAAGGGATAGTCGGCGATCTTGGGCTTGGCCGCGGTAAGACGCGAGAGCAGGGTGGACTTGCCCACGTTGGGCAACCCGACCAGCCCCACGTCGGCGATGAGCTTGAGCTCGAGGTTTATCCATCTTTCCTCGCCGGGTTCCCCTGGTTCGGCAAACCTGGGGGCCTGCCGGGTGGGGGTGGCGAACCGCGCGTTGCCGCGGCCGCCGCGGCCGCCGCGGGCCACGACGAAGCGCTCGCCATCGCGGGTGAAGTCGTAGAGGATCTCTCCGGTTTCCGCGTCCCGCACCACGGTGCCCACGGGCACGCGGAGGATGAGATCGCGGCCGTCACGGCCCTTCATCTTCTTGCCCATTCCGGGACGCCCGCTTTCCGCGCGGAAATGGGTCTGATGATGGAAATCGTAGAGGGTGTGGAGCTGGCTCGAGGCCTCAAGAATCACGTCTCCGCCGTCTCCTCCGTCCCCGCCATCGGGGCCGCCGCGCGGGACGTACTTCTCCCGTCTGAAGCTCACGCAGCCGTGACCTCCGTCACCGGCTTTCACGTATATCTTGGCTCGATCCACGAAACGAGACATCTTTCTTTCCTCCCGACGTTTTGCACGCCGGTTTCACATTAAGGTCCTCGGAGGACTTAGTCTAGACGATGGACGTAGAAGGCGAGTTTGTCGAAGAGGATGGTGATGTCGGAGTGCTCCACCACCACGTCAGGCGGGTGCTGAATGCGCACCGGGGCAAAGTTGAGTATCCCCTTGATGCCCACCTCGATGAAGCGATCCGCCACCTCTTGGGCGGCGCTGGCCGGAGTGGTGATGACGCCGATGTCCACCTGGTGCTCCCGCAACACGTAGGGGAGCTGTTCCAACGAATAGACGTAGACGTCGTTCACCACACGCCCGATCTTCTTTTCGTCTATGTCGAAAGCCGCCACGAACTTGAACCCCCTCTTGGCCAGGAGCTCGTAGTTGAGGAGCGCCTGGCCGAGGTGACCCACGCCGGCGAGGATCATGTGCCACTCACGGTCCGTTCCCAGGATGCGCCGGATGTGTTTCAGCAATTGGGGGACGGAATAACCCACCCCTCGAACACCGAATTGCCCGAAATAGGAGAGATCTTTGCGGAGCTGGGCGGAGTTGACCCCGCATTCGCGCGCGAGCTCTTCGGAGCTGATGAGTTCTCGGCCTTCCGCCAAAAAACGTTCAAGGGCTCTTACGTAGAGCCCTAACCGATAAACCGTGATTCCCGGAATTTTGAAATCGGCCATGGTAAGGAAATATTAGCTAGGAGAGAGACATTTGTTCAAGAAAATTTTTA
>JAADCO010000110.1 GCA_013154385.1 Thermodesulfobacteriota bacterium | reverse complement strand
TGACCATGTGCTTGCTCTTCATCGTCGTGGACATCGGTCAAACTCACCGGCTCTTCAACGTGCTGCTGCATCCCACCCCGCATTCGATGCTCTTCTACGACATGATCGTGTTGAACGGCTATCTTCTGATCAACCTCATCTGCGGCTGGTCGGCGCTTCACGCGATCTACAAGGGCGACAAGTATCCCGACTGGGTGAAGCCCTTTATCTATCTTTCTATTCCGTGGGCCTTCAGCATTCACACGGTCACGGCTTTCTTGTACGCCGGTTTGCCCGGTCGTCACTTCTGGCTGACGGCCGTCATGGCCCCCAGGTTCTTGGCCTCGGCTTTCTGCTCCGGTCCGGCCTTGCTCCTTCTCCTGATCTACATCGTCAAGGCTTTCACCAGGTTCGATCCGGGAGAGAAGGCCATCCGCGCCCTGGCCAAGACCATCACCTATGCTCTCTTGGCCAACCTCTTCCTCTTTGGCTGTGAGCTCTTTACGGCCTTCTACAGCGGTATCCCGAGCCATCAATGGTCCATCAAATATCTCTTCGTGGGTCTCCACAACCACATGAAACTCGTGCCCTGGATGTGGACGGCCTACGGGTTGATGATCATTGCGGCCATACTCCTGGTCATCCCGAAGACGCGCAACAACCTGGGGCTCCTGCCTCTCCTCTGCATCCTCGTGGTCATCGGCACCTGGATCGACAAGGGTATGGGGCTCATCGTCGGCGGTTTCGTCCCCAACCCGCTGGAGAAGATCACGGAGTATATGCCCACCTTCCCCGAGGTGATGATTTCCATCGGAGTCTATGCTGCTGGATTCCTCATCATCACCGTCCTCTACAAGATCGCCATCTCGGTGATGGAGAGCCGGGGTCTCATTTAAGAGCTCGATGTATCTAAAAGACGCAAGAAAAAGAGGCCGTGATTTTCACGGCCTCTTTTCTTTTTTGCCACCTTGCCCAAAGGGCGCTAGGGTTTAGAGTTGAAGCCATGAAGAAGTTTGCGTTTCCGCGTCTGGTCATTTCGGGGCAGAGTGGAGGGGCGGGGAAGACCCTCTTCACCCTGGGGTTGCTGGGGGCCCTCCGCAAGCGGGACGAAGCGGTGGTGCCCTTCAAAAAGGGCCCCGATTACATAGACGCTGGCTGGCTTTCCTTTGCCGCCGGAAGGCCGTGTTACAATCTCGATCCCTTTTTCATGAAGCCCGAGGTCATCCGGGCTTCCTTCCTGGCGCGTCGTGAAGAGGGCTCGCTTGCGGTCATCGAGGGCAACCGCGGGCTTCTCGACGGGGTGGACGTGGAGGGCAGTTGCAGCACGGCCCAGCTCGCGCGCATCCTGGATGCCCCCGTGATTCTCGTGCTCAACTGCACGAAGGTCACGCGGAGTCTTGCGGCCTTCGTCAAGGGTTGCCAGATCCTTGAACCCGACATTCGCCTGGCCGGCGTCATCTTGAACCAGATCGTCCGCGCCCGGCACGAGAGGATCATCCGCGAGACCATCGAACGCTACACCGACCTGAAAGTCTTGGGGATCCTCCCCCGTCTCAAGGGTTTTGCCTTTCCCATGCGTCATCTGGGGCTCCTGCCCTGGCAGGAACACGAGGCCGGGGAGGAGGTGGTCGAGCGGCTCACGGAAATCGTCCTCAAAAACGTGGATCTCGACGCCCTGCTCGATATTGCCCGGAAGGCCCCGGCGCTTTCGGGTGAGCCCCTGCGCTGGCGCGAGGAGCCCGCGGAGGTGGTCATCGGTGTCTTTCGGGACCGGGCCTTTCAGTTCTACTATCCCGAAAACTTCGAGGCCCTGAGGGCCCACGGGGCGGAGGTCCTGGAGTTCGACAGCCTCTCCCTGAGGAGGCTCCCCGAAGTGGACGCCCTCTACATCGGAGGCGGTTTCCCGGAGACCCAGGCCGAGGCCCTCGCGGAGAACCGCGATTTGCGCCAGGATCTGCGGGAAGCCGCAGAAGCGGGCCTTCCCATCTATGCCGAGTGCGGCGGTTTGATGTTCCTGGGCCGCTACATCTTCTGGCAGGGGAAGAAGTATCCCATGGTGGGGGCCTTGCCGGTGGACTTCGAGGTCTGTGAGCGGCCTCAGGGGCACGGCTACGTCAAGGCCAAGGTGAGCGGTTCCAATCCCTACTATGCTCCGGAGACCTCTATCATCGGTCACGAGTTTCACTATTCACGTCCGATAAATTTGAAAGAAGAAGCCGTTTCTTTTGCTTTTAGCCTTCTAAAAGGACATGGTTTCGGACAAAAGCGTGATGGCATAGTTTACAGGAATATTCTTGGTGCCTATACTCACATACACGCTCTAGGCCAGACGGAATGGGCTCCCGGTTTGGTAAAGGTGGCCCAGGCCTGGAAAAAATATCGTCTGGGACCTTTACATTATTTTCGGAGGGAATTAGAAGAAGGGGCGACGCGGGAACTCCGAACGGGTTAATCAAAAAAATTTAAACCAGAGAAGGAGGCGCTTATGTTTGAAATTACCATTAACTACGACACCTGTCAGGCTGATGGAGAGTGCATCGAGGCTTGCCCGGCTCAGGTTTACGATGAAGGAGAGGACGGAAAGCCGGTAATCGCTCGTCCTGAAGACTGCCTCGGCTGTGAGACCTGTGTTGAGGTTTGCCCTACGGGCTCCATCACCGTAACCGAAGTCTAAGAAAACTTTAAATTTCCAAAGAAAGGGGGCTTAGGCCCCCTTTTGTGTTTTTGGCCCCTTTTTGAGCTTTTGGATCTCCTGCCGGAGACGGCGGAATTCCTCGTCGAACGTCTCGAAGTCTTCCTGATCTATCAAGCCGCGCAGATAGCGCAGGCGAATCCTCAATGAGAGGTCTTCGGCCTTCAGGTCTTCTATCTCCCCGAGGAGCTGCTCGTATTTTTCAAGGGCCCTCTGGCGCAGTTCCTCCCGCTTCTTTTCCGCGGCTTCCTTGGCTTCCAGGGCCTTTTGCTTGGCCTTTTCAAAGGTGGCCTGGGCCCAGCGGTATTTCCCCTCGCGAAAGTAGGTCTGGGCCCGTTCGAAGATCTTGAGGGCCATCTGCCACTTTTCCGGGGCGTACTGGGGGGCACCGGCCAGGCGCGCGGCGGAGAGGGCCTCCTCGGCCTCCTTCTTCTCTTTTTCCGGGGGCTGCGGGACCTTTAAATGTTGGCCTATCCAGGGCAGTCTGCTTAATTTTTCCGCAAGTTTCGGCGGCAGGGTGAATCCCGTGATCAGCAAGGAGATCAGCATCAGGAAAAGAGCCCTCTTTAAAACCCGCCTGAGCTTGACTATAAGAGTCATGCAGATGCTCCCGATGGGATTTGTGTGTTTCCACTATAAAGGCTTTTGGAGGAAAAGGTGAAACGTATTCTTTCCATCTTCCTTTTGATCGCGGTTTTGTTGGTGGTTATCGGTCTCAGCGCGCTTTTCTTCTACAAGTTCGAAGGCAGTCCTCCAAAGATCCTGCGCTTGAGCATGCCCGAACGCCTGGGGCGGCACGCCAAGATCAGCCTCACCGTGGCTGACGAGCGTTCGGGCATTCGGGAGGTCCTCCTCGTCCTCACCCAAAAAGGACGTCAGGAAGTCATCTTTCACGAGGTCTTCCCCGTGGATCGCCTGCGGGGTTCTGCGGTGCGGGAAAAGAGCTTTGAGATCTCCTTCGAGCCCTTGAAGATGGGTTTTCGCAGCGGCGAGGCCCTCCTCCTCATCCAGGTAACCGACGGTTCCTGGCGCAACGGGCTCAAGGGCAACAGCCTGGTGGCCAAGAAGAAGGTCATCCTCGATCTGGAGCCCGCGCGCATCGTGGTCCTTTCAAACCTCCACTATCTCGTGCCCGGGGGCAGCAATCTCGTGGTCTATCGGCTTTCTGAGCCCGTGCGCTATCACGGGGTCCGCATAGACGACCTCTTCTTCCGCGGCTACGAGCTTCCGTCCTATCCCGGGGCCTGCTTCGCGCTGATCGCCCTTCCCATCGAGAAGAAGAGCGTTTCGAACATGATCATCGAGGCCGTGGATCAGGCGGGCAACAAGTCCAATCTGCCCATTCCCTACTATTTGAAGCGCAAGCACTATCGGCGCGACGTCATCCACATCTCCGACGGCTTCTTGAAGCGCAAGATCCCCGAGTTCCTCGACCGGTATCCGGAGATCCCGCACACCAACCTGCTCAAGGCCTTCATCTACATCAACTCCGTGCTGCGCACCAAGAACAACGAGCAGATCTCGAAGATCTGCCGCCAGTCGCGCGTTGACGACTTCTACGCCACCAAGGCCCTTTTGCGGCTTCCCCGGTCGGCCACGCGGTCTCTCTTCGGAGACCATCGCACCTACTACTACGGCAAGGAAAAGATCGGCGAGGCCACCCATCTGGGCATTGACCTGGCCTCTGTCTCCGGCGCCCCGGTGCCCGCGGCAGCCGAAGGCCAGGTGGTCTTTGCCGACTATCTCGGCATCTACGGAAACACCATCATCCTCGATCACGGTCTCGGGCTTTTCACCCTCTACGCCCATCTGGCCGGCTTCACGGTCTCGGAAGGGGACCACGTAAAACGCGGGCAACTCATCGCCTACACGGACACCACCGGTCTGGCCGGAGGCGACCATCTGCACTTTGGCACCATCGTCCAGGGGATCTTCGTGGACCCGATAGAATGGTTCGATCCCCAGTGGGTGCGCACGCGCATCACCGAAAAGCTCGAGATGGTCAAGGCTAGTCAAAAAGGATCCGCTGGCCTTTAGCCACCTCGCGCAGATGGTCTTCCTCCACCAGTTTGACCCGGCAGGGGAGGCCAAACGTCTCTTCGAATTTCTGCTCGAAGATTTCCGCCAGGCGGTGGAGGCCGAGGATGCTCGGCTCGAAGAGCTGCTCGTTGATGGCCAGCCAGAGCTCGAGTTTTTCGAGGAAGCGGGACCTCTTGATGCGAAGCAGATAGAGGGGCACGTGTCCGTAGGCCTCCTTGAGCAGGGCCTCGATGTAGCGGAGAGAGATCTTGATGCCGCGCACGGACACCCGGCCGTCTATCTGGCCTTCTATCTGCCCGATCCGCGGGGTGGTGCGTCCGCAACGGCAGTTTCCTTCGAGGAAGTGCGTCAGGTCTCCGGTGCGAAAGCGGATGAGGGGGTTGGCCTTTACCGCCAGGGTGGTGATGACCAGCTCTCCCTTTTGCCCCGGAGGCAGGGGCTCCCCGGTTTCGGGGTCAATGATCTCCGGGAGGAAGTAGTCGGCGGCCAGATGGTACCCCTTGCGCTCCTCGCATTCGTAGCCCATGCCGGGCCCGATGGCTTCGGTGATCCCGTAGCCCAGACGCGTGTCTATCCCCAGTTGTTTCTCCAGCCGGAGCCTCGTGCTCGTCTCTAGCCCCTCTCCCACCAGCACGGCCAGGCGCAGACTGCGGGGCGTGAACCCTTCCTCGACCATCATTTCCGCCAGATAGAGGGCGTAGGAGGGCGTGGTGATGAGCACGGAGGTGCGAAAGTCGCGCATGATGCGCAGGCGATGCGAAGTGCTCTGCGGGTCCGGAGGGATGACGAGCGCCCCCAGGGCCTCGGCGCCTTCCTTGAGTTCCTCGATCCAGATGGACATTCCGGGATCGAGGCATATCTGGACGATGTCTTCGGAGGTTACGCCGCAGGTAGTCAGGAAGCGCGCGGTGAGCCGGCGAATGGCGAGCAGGTCGCGCGCGGTGAAGCCTTTGACGATGGGCGCGGAGATGCCGGGAAAGGTGTGGAGACGGACGATGTCCCTCAACGGCACGGCGAAGAGATCGTAGGGATAGTTTTCCTCCAGGTGCTCGCGCGTGGTGAAGGGGAGGCGGCGCAGGTCTTCGAGCGAGGTGATGTCTTCCGGGCGCAGCCCCTTTTCGTCCATGAGCTTGCGGTAGAAGGGCACCCTCTCGTACACCCGGTTGAGGGTGCTTTGGAGGAGTTCCAGATGCCATTGACGCCAGCCCTCTTCCGAGAGGAATTCTACGCGGTTGTCCATCTCCATAGGTGCACCTCTAGTCCGTAAACTGCCGATAGTCCCGGCCGAGATAGGCCCGGCGCACGTCTTCGTCAGCCAGGAGATCGGCGGTCTTGCCCTGGAGCACGATCTTTCCCGTCTCCAGTACGTAACCTCGATGGGCCAGGGAAAGGGCCTTCCTCGCGTTTTGTTCCACGAGGAGGATGGTGAGCCCTTCGCGGTTCAGGGCCACGATGGCCTCGAGAATGGTGTCCACCAGGCGCGGGGCGAGACCCAGAGAGGGTTCGTCGAGCATGAGGAGCTTGGGTTTGGCCATGAAGGCCCGCCCGATGGCGAGCATCTGCTGTTCACCGCCGGAAAGGGTGCCGGCAAGCTGTTTCCGGCGCTCCTTGAGGCGCGGGAAGAGTTCGTAGACGTGCTCCAGGTCGTGGCGGATGGCTTCCTTGGGTTCGCGCTTGAGCCGCTGATAGGCGCCGAGCTCGAGGTTTTCTTCCACACTCAGGGGATAGAAGATCTGGCGCCCTTCCGGGACGAGGCTTATGCCCCTGGCCACCACCTCCGGCGGGTCCTTCTTCTGGATGGGTTCGCCCTCGAAGAGGATCTCCCCGGAGCGGGGCTTGACCACCCCCATGATGGAGAGCATGAGGGTGCTCTTCCCCGCGCCGTTGGCCCCGATCAGACACACTATCTCGCCCTCTCCCACGTGGAGCGAGACGTTCTTGAGGGCCACGACCGGCCCGTAGGTGGTGGTCAGGTTGCGCACGGCTAGCATCGAGCCTTATGTACCGACTTTTCCGGCTCTGGTCAAAAGGGTGAACCTTTCCGGCCTTTGTTCCGAAACGGATAGTGATGCGCAAGCGGGTCCTCCTTACCATTTTGCTCGTCTTCCTCGCGGTGGGTGAGGCCAGGGCCTTTTTTCTCACCGCCATCCAGGAAGGCGAGGGCTACGCCCTCAAGGGGAAGGAGGTGCGCTGGGACATCTTCCGGAGCGAGCCCTTCCAGGGCGTGATCTTCGATCTCAAGGCCCCGCGCGCCATGATCTACGCCCCGGACGAGAAGCCGCGCCTCGTGGCCCTGAGACGCCTCCAGATCTTCGACTACGCCTCGGGGAAGAAGCGCTTTGCCTGGCAGGCGCGCTTCATCGCCCAATCCCCCGGCGATCACTATCTCGTGCTCACCACGGATCCCACCCTTGTCCCCGGGGCCGGAGAGGTCTGGCGGGAGTGGGTCAAGGTGCCGCTACACGTGGAACAGCGCAAGGGCTGGGAAAGGACGCTCGGGCTCCGGGTGGAGATAGTGCCCCTCACCCGGCCTTACGGGCTCGTGGCAGGCTCCGTGTTCAAGGCGCGGGTCCTCTTCGAGGGCGAGCCCGCTTCGGGTATCCGGGTGCAGATGGTCCCCTATCTCGGCGTCTATCTGCGGCCCGAGGAGCTTCCCCTGGACGAGAACGAACGGCCGGACGTCCCCCTCATGTACGGTGATCTCCTCACCGATGAAGGGGGATGCCTCACGGTCTCCTTTCCGCATCCCGGATGGTGGTTGCTCTCGGCGATCTTTCCCGCGGGAAACTTCACCCTGGGTCAGCAGAAGTTTCCCTTCTATCTGCGCGCGAGCTTCTGGCTCTACGTCAAGGCCCCTTACACTCCTCCGGAAACCGCGCCGCGGATTCGCCCGGAAACGGAGTAGTTTTTCCGTTTGCTTTCGGAAAGCGGCGCCATCTATAATGCTTGAAGGGGAAATGTTTGTTCTTGCGGCCCTTTTCATCTTCCTGTCTTTCGGCTGGGCGGATCCCGCTTTCGCCCTTCAGGAACACCCGCCTCCTGAGGGTCTGATAGCCCATCAGTTGGCCCATCTCTTCTTTGCCGGGGCCATGGTGGTCTTTGCCTATCGTCTGCGGCTCTCGGGTCTCGCCGAAAGGCCCCACTGGCGCTATCTCAAGTGGGCGGCCTACTCCCTGGCCTTCTGGAACGTCTGGGCCCTGGGCGGGCACATCTTCACCCGCCTGGCCGCGCGGGAGATCTTCCTCTCCTGGCAGGAGGGGCTCCACTATTGCTATCGCTGGCTGCGGATCGAGGGCCCCCTCGAGTTCTTCTACTTCGTCTTCAAGAACGACAACGTCTTCGCCCTGGCGGCCTTCTATCTCCTCTATCGCGGGTTGAGCCGCCTCGAAGCCCTGTTGAAAGAGGGGGGCGAATGATCGTCCTGCCCCTGGGGATCATCTGTCTCGTGGACATCGTGGGTTCCCTGGGGATGATGGTCTTCGGTTCCCTGGCCTTTCGCAAGGCCCTGGCCGCTCATCGCCTGGACCCCAACAATCCCCGCTACAGCTATCTCTGCTGGGTGTGCGGCACCCTGATGGTCTTTGCCTTCGTGCGCGGCGGCGGACACATCCTGCGCTACGTGCTCCTTGCGCTTCACGAGGCCCCTCTGTGGTTCGCCATCTCCCCCTACATCGGGGCCCTGAACACGCTTTCCTTCATGCTCATCGTGGGCGTGACCCTCTTCATGCGCGACGTGGAGAGGATCTGTCTGCGCCTCAACAAGGAGCGCGAAAAGCTCGAACACATGAGCCGGGAGATCCTTGAGCTCAACCGCGATCTCGAGCAGATCGTCTCCGAGAGGACCATTTCCGAGCTCGCCCTGCGCATCGCCCATCGGGTGCGCAATCCGGTCATGGTCATCGGGGGCCTCATCAGGCGGCTGGCCAAGGAGTGCCCGCAAAACGAGAAGCTCGACCAGAAGTTTCGCCTCATCCTGGAACAGGTGGAGCGCCTCGAGGAGATCGTGCGCGAGTTCGAAGGTCTCATGGAGAGCCAGTCGGACCTCTTTCGCACGGAGGACCTCAACCGCATCGTCCATTCGGCGGTGAACCTCGTGTTGCCCGAGGCCGAGGAGAAGGGCATCGTCATCGAGACCCGCTACGGCCGCGGCCCCTTGCTCTTCAGGGGCCACGGTCAGCTCATCAAGGTGGCCCTGGTCCACGTCCTCCGGAACGCCATCGAGGCCTGTCGCCGCGGGGACCGCATCCAGGTGGAGACCGGACTCGAGAAGGGAGAGGCCTACGTCATCGTCCGGGACACCGGCCCGGGCATTCCGCCGGAGATCATGGACCACATCTTCAAACCCTTTTACTCCACCAAGGGCCGGCGCACGGGTCTCGGGCTCCCCTACGTGAAGCAGATCATCGAGGAGCACCGGGGCCGCATCGAGATCCACAGCGAGCCGGGCCGCGGGACGACGGTCAAGATCTTCCTACCCGTCTACTTCGATGCCCGCCCGGAGTAGGCCCAGTTGCTTGAGCTTGGAGAGCATCCGCGAGGGATGCGTGCCGCGCCAGTAGACGCGGCCGCAGGAGGGACAACGCCGGAAGCGCTCCTTCGTCTCGTAGACGAAGTCCGGCACCAGGCCGAAGACCTCCTCCCGCGAGACTTCTTCCAGGGGCTCGTTGCAGCGGATGCAGAGGCGGAAAGGAGCCTCCAGGCGGCGGAGCTCGGGGAGCTTCTCGAAGACGAAGCGGAGCTGGTCCTCCACGCGGTCGTAGGGGACGAGGAGGGTCTTTTCCGAGAGCAGGCGCCGGTTACGGGTGAGGAGCAGGCTTTCGGCTGGTATTTCGTCCGGATGCCGGTAGCTTACCAGCTCGCAGGGGATGCCCAGGATGCGGAGCCACTTGACCAGCCGTCCCAGGGTGCGATCTCCGCAGAGTCTCATAGGGATATCAGCTCGTAGTCCCTTGTTCCGAGCCCGATCTCTTCGGCGTGGGCGAGCTGGACCGTCCAGTCCACCTGGGGATAGAGGGCGCGGAACTTGTCCTCTCCGGGCCCGGCCTCGATTTTGGCCCCGGGAAGGGAAGGTTCCCGGTTCACCAGATCCGCGGCGGCCTGGTCTATGGCCACCGGGTCTTCGGAGGCCAGGATGCCGAGATCCCTCACGATGGGATAGTCGTTGAAGTGGTAGCAATCGCAGGCCGGGGAGACGTTGGCCACGAAGGTGATGAAGAGCGCGCGCCCTTTCTTGTGGGAGAGCACGGCGGCGGCGTATTCGGCCATCTTCTTCATGAAGGGCACGGCCTGTTCGTTCCACTGCACCTGGATGGCCCCTTCGGGGCACACGGCGATGCACTCCCCGCAACCGATGCACTTCTTTTCGTTGATGCGCATCCTCTTCTTCTTGGCCCCTTCCACCCATTCGGGAGCACCCACCGGGCAGTATTCCGCGCACGTCCCGCAGCCCACGCACTTCTTCTTGTTGACCTTGGGGGCGATGGTGGAGTGCTGCTGGAGCTTTCCTTTCCGCGCCGCGCCGCCCATGCCGATGTTTTTGATGGCGCCGCCGAAACCCGAGAGTTCGTGGCCCTTGAAATGGCTCACCACCACCAAGCCGTCAGCCCGATAGATCTCCTTGGCCACGTAGAACTCCTTGAGCACCGGGAGGTCGAGCTCGATCCGTTCGTAAGTGTTGCCGCGCAGGCCGTCGGCGATGACCAGGGGAGCTCCGACCACGGCGTAGTCGAAACCGTTGTGGATGGCCGTTTCCAGATGGACCACGGCGTCCGAGCGGCTGCCCTTGTAGAGGGTGTTGGTGTCCGTGAGGAAGGGTTTTACGGGAATGGCCTTGAGGATCTCGACCAGCCGTCTGATCCACTGCGGACGCAGATAGGCGAGATTCCCGCGCTCACCGAAGTGGAGCTTTACGCCCACCAGGGATTGGGGGCGGAATCTTTCGGGGAGGTCGAAGGGTTTTAGGAGCTTGTCGAGCTTGTCCAAGAGGCTCTTTCTGTTCTCCACGCGGAAGTCAACGAAGTAGACCGGGCTCTTCATGGGTTCCCTCCTCGGGTTTTTCCGGGCTTTAGGATTTATTTATACGCTCCGCGGACCAGAAAGGAAGCTCCGCGCGGGAGAAAAATTTGTCAAAAAGATGTAACCAAACCCCGGGCCAAGTCTGTTAGAAAGGAACCGTGCGCAACCTTGAGGAGAAGCTCAAGAACCAGGCCCGTTACGACGCTCTCTTCCGCCGGCTGGCCCAGGCCATGGGCGTGCTCGTCATCCTCCTGGTGATCGGGGTCTTCTTCACCCTGGTGAAGGAGTCCTGGCCGGCGATCAAGGCCTTTGGCCTGCGATTCCTCTGGACCACCACTTGGGACCCTATAAACCTCGAGTTCGGCGCCTTGCCTTTCCTCGTGGGGACCCTCATCACCTCTTTCCTGGCCCTGGCGATGGCCACACCCTTCGCCCTGGCCGGGGCCATCTTTCTGGGGGAGCTCGCTCCCCCCAAGGTGGCCAACCCCGTATCTTTCGTCATCGAGCTCCTGGCCGGCATCCCGTCGGTCATCTACGGTTTGTGGGCCCTTTTCTATCTCGTGCCCCTGGTGCGCTACTTCCAGATGAAGATCGGCGCCCCGCCTTACGGCCTGGGGCTCTTTACCGCCTCCCTGGTGCTGGCGATCATGATCCTTCCCTACGCCATGTCCGTGGCCCGGGACGTGATCCGTCTCGTCCCGCAGGACTTGAAAGAAGCGGCCTACAGCCTGGGGGCCACGCGCTGGGAGACCATCCGTCACGTGGTCCTCCCCTACGCGCGCTCGGGCATCCTCGCCGGCATCGTGCTGGCCCTGGGGCGGGCGCTCGGGGAGACCATGGCGGTGACCATGGTCATCGGTAACCGTTCCGCCATGCCCCACAGCATCTGGGACCTGGCGAACACCATGGCCAGCGTCATCGCCAACGAGTTCACCGAAGCTACGGAAGACGTGCATTTGGCGGCCCTGGTAGAGATAGGCCTTTTGCTCTTTATCATCACCGTGGTGGTGAACCTCATCGCCCGGCTGGTGATCATCAAGACCAGAGTCCGGTGAGCAGCGTCCAATGAGGAACCAAGATCCGAGAAAGACACCCTTTCCGGCGCGGGAGAACTGGCGGCGGATGAAGAACCGCATTATCCTCACGGTGATCACCGTACTCGCGCTCCTTCCCGCCATCCCGCTCTTTCTCATCCTGTTTCAGCTCCTGAAGGAGGGGCTCTCAAGCCTTTCCCTCGACTTCTTCCTCCACTTGCCCGCCCCGCCGGGTGAGCCCGGAGGAGGCATAGCCAACGCCCTGGTGGGCACGCTCATCATCGTGGGGCTGGCGGTCCTGATCGGGGTGCCGGTTTCCATCCTGGCCGGGATCTACCTCTCCGAATACGGCCGGCACGGCAAGCTCTCGGAGACCATCCGCGTCTGCGCCGATGTCCTTCAGGGCGTGCCCTCCATCGTCATCGGCATCGTGGCTTACGCCTGGGTGGTGAAGCCCATGGGGCACTTTTCGGCCCTTTCCGGAAGCGTGGCCCTGGCCCTCATGATGATCCCGGTGGTGGTGAGGACCACGGAGGAGGTGCTCCGGCTGGTCCCGGACATCCTGCGCGAGGCGGCCCTGGCCCTGGGGGTGCCCTACTGGCGCACCGTGCTCAAGGTGGTCCTCCCCACGGGCATGGTCGGGGTGAGCACGGGCATCCTCATCGCCGTGGCCCGTATCGCCGGCGAGACGGCGCCCCTCCTCTTCACCGCCTTCGGCAACCAGTTCCTGACCCTGAATCCCCTGGAACCCATGAGTGCTTTGCCCCTGGTGATCTTCAACTACGCCATGAGTCCCTACGAAGACTGGTGGCGTCAGGCCTGGGGGGCCTCGCTGGTGCTCGTCTTCATGGTGCTGGGGTTGAACATCGTTTCGCGCATCCTCGCTCGCAAAATAGCCGGAGAGAAATAGGGGTGGACGATGAAGGTTCCGTATCCCATCTTTCGAACCGAAGACCTTTGCGCCTACTACGGAGATTTCATGGCCATCAAGCACGTCACCGTGTCCATTCCCGAACACCAGGTCACCGCGGTCATGGGGCCTTCGGGATGCGGCAAGACCACGTTCATCCGCTGTCTGAACCGCCTCCACGAGTTGCTCCCCGGGGCGAGAATCACGGGGAAGATCTATCTGCGCGACGAGGACATCCTTGAGCTTGATCCCATCATCGTGCGGCGGCGGGTGGGCATGGTCTTCCAGCGCCCCAATCCGTTCCCCACGATGACCATCTACGAAAACGTGCTGGCCGGGTATAAACTATTGGGGATCCGCCTCAAGCGCGAGGAGGCGGATCGCATCGTGGAGGACGCCCTGCGCAAGGCGGCCCTCTGGGACGAGGTCAAGGACGTGCTCCATCGGCGCGGGACCTTTCTCTCCGGTGGTCAGCAACAGCGTCTGTGCATCGCCCGGGCGCTCGCCGTGAACCCCGAGGTGCTCCTCATGGACGAGCCGACGTCGGCCCTTGACCCAAAGGCGACTCTTCAGATAGAAAATCTTATCGTAGAGCTCAAGAACACGGTGACCATCGTCATTGTTACCCACAACATGCCGCAGGCCGGAAGGATCTCCGATTACACGGCATTTTTCTATATGGGTGAGCTGATCGAATTCGGTCCCACGGCGGAAGTCTTCACCAACCCCAAGGACCCGCGGACGGAGGAGTACCTCACCGGCAAATTCAGTTAAGGAGGCGCCATGAACGTCCTCTTGCAAAGGGACTTACAGGAAATAAAACGCTATCTGCTGGAGATGTGCCGCCTGGTGGTGGAGTCCGTGCGTTCCGCGGTGAAGGCCTTTGAGGAGCGCGATCCGGATCTCGCCAAGCGGGTCATCGAGCAGGACGAAAAGATAGACTCCATCGAAAACGAGATCCTGGTCTTTTGCCTGAAGACCCTGGCTCTTCACCATCCCCTGGCCAGGGACCTCCGCTTCATCACCTCGGCCATGAGCATGATCCGGGATCTCGAGCGCCTGGGAGACCAGGCGGTGAACATTGCCGAGCGGGTGCTCGACCTTACGCAGACCCCGCAGGTGTTCACCTGTCCGGTGGACCTGAAAGACATGGCGCGCGAAGCGCTGGGCATGTTAGACGGCGCCATAGACGCCTTCGTCACCCAGGACACGGAGAAGGCGTGCGAGATCTGCCTGCGGGACGAGAAGGTGGACAACTACAAGAAGCTCGTGATCGAGCGGGTCATCGAGTGCATGGAACAGAACCCGCGCATCATCCGCATCGGCATAGACTACATCATCGTGGCCCAGAATCTCGAAAGGGTGGCGGATCTGGCGACCAACATCGCCGAGGAGGTCATCTATCTCGTCGAGGGGCGCATCGTCAAGCATCAGGACATCTGCGAGGAGAGGAAAGTGGAGGTGGAGGAGGCCCCGCCCCCGCGTCCGCGGCGCGAGCTCTTCGAGTGCCTCGAAAACCACGCCCGGCACGTCCTGGCCTGCACGGAGCTCCTCCCCGAGGCCTTGAGGGCCTACTTCGAGCAGGACTACGAGCGCTGTCAGAAGATTTCCGACGAGATCGTGCGCATCGAGCGCGAGGCCGACCGCATCAAGCAAAACATTCGCGGGCATCTGCCCCACGGCATCATCATGCCGGTGGATAAGTTCGAGCTCTTTCTCTATCTCAAGGAGCAGGACGCCGTGGCCGACGCCATCGAGGACATCCTCAAGTGGCTCACCTTCCGCCGCACGCCGGTGAGCAAGCCGCTCGCCGAAAAGATGCTCCAACTGGCGGAAAAGAACGTGGAGACCTCCCAACTCCTCGTGCCCCTCATCGAAAAGGCGCGGGCCTATCTCTCCACGGCGGACGAAAGGGCGCGGGAGGAGGCCAAGCAGGTGGTGCGCACCATCCGGGCGCGGGAGCACGAAAGCGACGTCCTGGCCACGGAACTCAAGCGCGAGATCTTCAACCTCGATCTCGACGCCCTGTCCATCTATCATCTCCTGCGGCTCACGGAGTTCATCTGCGACATCTCCGGCCACACGGAAAACGCCGCGGACCTCATGCGGGCCATGATCGCCAAGTCCTGACCATGACGGAACTGAAACTGGCCAGTCGTTCCAAAAGACTCCTGGGCGCCCTGATAGACAGCATCATCTGTTTGCTGGTCTCCTTCCCCCTGTTTTGGTTCGGGGGGATCTTCCGGCGCCTGGAGGAAAACCCCTATCTCACCTTCGGCGAGCATTTTCTGCTCTTCATGGCGGGTTTTGCCATCTTCATGGCCATCAACGGTTACTTCCTGGCCAAGGACGGGCAGACGGTGGCCAAGAAGCTCCTCGGAATGCGCATCGTGGGCCTTGACGGCCGCCTCCTTCCTTTCCCGCGGCTTTTCATCTATCGCTATCTCTTCCTCGGACTCCTGGGTTTGATCCCCTTTTTCGGGACTTTCATCGGTTTGCTGGACGCCCTCTTCATCTTTCGCAAAGATCGGCGCTGCCTGCACGATCACCTGGCAGGCACCATCGTCATTGACGTTTAGAGGAGACCGAAAATGCTCATCCTTGTCCCCACCGCCTTGGAGGCCCGCATTTTGCAAGAAATGGGTTTGGACGTTGAACTGGTAGGAATGGGACCGGTGGAAGCCGCGGTGAGAGCCTTCTCCATCCTCAAGGAGTGCCGCTACGGTCCGGTGGTGCTCACGGGCATCGGCGGGGCCTATCCGGACTCCGGTCTGGAGATTGGGTCCCTGGCCGTGGCCAACGTCGAGTTCTTCGGCGACCTGGGCGTGTGCTACCAGTTGGTCGAGGGAGACTTCACCGAGGGTCTCGACGTGGAAAAGTCCTGCTCCCTCAGGCATCCCGTGCTCGAGAAGGTCCTCTGCCTGCTCGAGGAGGAGGGTTTCGAGGTCGCCTTCGGTCCCTTTGTCACCGTGTGTTGCGCCACGAGAGACCCGGTGCGGGCCAGGTTCTTGGCCACGCGCCATCAGGGGGCCCTCGTGGAGAACATGGAAGGGTTCGCGGTGGCCAGAGTGGCGCGGGAGATGGGGGTTCCCCTGGTGGAGATCCGCGCGGTGAGCAACCTCCTGGCGGAGCCCGAGCGCCCCTGGCAAATAGAACGCGCCCTGGAAGAGGTGGGCAAGGTCCTCCGATGTCTGGTGGAACGCTTCTAGAGCTAGGTTTTTCGCCCTGTCCCAACGACACCTACATCTTCGGGGCGCTGGCCCTGGGGCTCATCAGGAGTCGTCGTTCTTACCGGATGATCGTCGAAGATGTCGAAGCCCTCAATCAGCGCGCCTTAAACGCCCCGCTTCCGGTCACCAAGCTCTCCGTGGCGGCCTTTGCCCATCTGCTCTCCCGCTATCAGCTCCTCCCCGTGGGGGCGGCCCTCGGGTTTGGTTGCGGGCCGGTGCTCGTGGCCAGGGAGGAGGGGCTTCATCTTGAGCAGGTGCCGGTGGCGGTGCCCGGGCGCTTCACCACCGCGGCCTTTCTCCTTCGGCTCTACGCTCCGCAGGTAAAGCTCGTGGAGATGCGCTACGACGAGATACTTCCGGCGGTGCTCGCCGGCAAGGTGGCGGCGGGCGTGCTCATTCACGAGGGCCGGTTCGTCTACGCGGAAAAGGGGCTCAAGCTCCTCAAGGATCTCGGGGCCTTCTGGGAGGAGGAGACCAAGGCCCCCATCCCCCTCGGCGGCATCTTCGTCAGGCGAGACCTTGCGCCGGAGGTCAAGCGCGACGTGCTGGCAGACATCCGGGAGAGCCTTTCCTGGGCGCGGAGGGACTAT
>JAADCO010000142.1 GCA_013154385.1 Thermodesulfobacteriota bacterium | reverse complement strand
CGTTTCACCCGCGCCGGGTCCCGATAGGCGTAGAGATAGTCCTTGCCGTAGGCGGCCAGATAGATGTCTTTGAGCTTTTCCCCCAGATTTTCCAGGGATTTCAGGGGTTTGATCTCTACTTTGGGCTTCATGTCGCTTTTTCTCGGCCCTTGAGGGCGGAGTTCAGGAGCTCTTCAGAGAAGCGAGCGTTTCCAGGAGCACCTCCGCGGGCGGCTCTTCATAGAAAACGGGTTCTCCCAGATCTTTCAAGAGGACGAAGGTCAGCTTGCCTCGCCAGACTTTCTTGTCCGCCCGGAGGAACTTCATCACGGATTCGATGTCGAGCCCTTCCGGCAGGCGGATGGGGAGCCCCAGGCTTTCGAGCAGGGCCTCGAGGCGGGGAGAGATGTTTCGGGCGAGGTCGAGGGCCTCGGAGAGGCGGGCCGCGGCGACCATGCCTATGGAAACGCAGAAGCCGTGCAACATCTGGTAGTTCATGGCCGCTTCTATGGCGTGGCCGATGGTGTGACCGAAATTCAGGACGCGGCGCCAGTGGCCTTCTTTTTCGTCACGGGAGACGACCTCGGCCTTGAGGCGGCAGCTTTCGCAGATGATGTGTTCCAGGGCGTCGGCATCGTAGTGCAGAAGCCGGTCCGCCTTCTCTTCCAGGAAGGAGAAGAGGTCCGGGCTGAGGATGCAACCGTACTTCACCACCTCGGCCAGGCCGTTTCTCAGGTGTTCCAGGGGAAGGGTGGAAAGGACCCCGTAGTCAATGTAGACCCGCCGCGGTTGATAGAAGGTGCCCAGGAGGTTCTTGCCCTCGGGAAGGTCGACCCCGGTCTTTCCGCCCACGGAGCTGTCCACCTGGGCCAGGAGGGTGGTGGGAATCTGCACGTAGGGCACGCCGCGGAGATAGATCGAGGCCAGAAACCCGGCGAGATCTCCGGTGACGCCGCCCCCCAGGGCGATGACCGCGCACTTGCGATCGTAACCCGCGCGCACCATCCGGCGGGCGATGTCAACCACGGTGTCCATGTTCTTCGAGGCCTCTCCCTCCGGGAAGACGAAAAGATCCGCCGGGAGGTCGTTTTCTTCGAGCATTCGCACGAAGTCTTCCCCGAGGATATCGGCCACGCGGCTGTCGGAGATCACGGCGTAGCGGTATCCCAGGGAGAGATCGGCGAGGTCTTTCGGCACTTCGGTCAACAGCCCGCCGTCGACGAGAATGTCGTAGGGTTGGCCAGTTTTGACTTTGATGGTGCGCATGTCTATTCCTTACCAGGCCCTGGTCCTTTGGCAAGTTCGGGGCTTGCTCCCTTTGCCTGGCCTGTGCTACTGAGAGAGTCCATGAGAAGGATCCACGCCGAGGAGATCACCCGCAGAGTGGCCGAAGCCGTGGTGGAGGCCTGCATCCGGCTTCCGGATGAAGTGTGCGCGCACTTGAAGCGCGCGCAGGAAGAGGAGATCTCGCAACTGGGCCAAAAGGCCCTGGGCATTCTTCTGGAAAACGCAGATCTGGCCCAGAAGGAGGGCCTCCCCATCTGTCAGGACACCGGCATCGTGGTGGTTTTTGTGGAGCTCGGGGAAGACGTTGAGGTAAAAGATCTCTACGCGGCCATCAACAAAGGGGTGGCCGAGGGTTACGAAAAGGGGCGCTTGCGCAAGTCCGTGGCCGATCCGCTCACGCGAAAGAACACGGGAACCAACACGCCGGCCATCATCCACGTTCGTCTGGTCCCCGGCGACCGTTTGCGGCTCTATATTTTGCCCAAGGGGTGTGGTAGCGAAAACATGAGCCGGCTGGCCATGCTTCCCCCGGC
Source organism: Thermodesulfobacteriota bacterium (assembly GCA_013154385.1). Lineage (GTDB taxonomy): Bacteria > Desulfobacterota > Thermodesulfobacteria > Thermodesulfobacteriales > Thermodesulfatatoraceae > JAADCO01. Next base: position 1,886 of record JAADCO010000142.1, on the reverse strand, counting down.
AGAAGGCGAGGAGGGGATAAAACGTTTCGTGATAGAGACGGTGTCTTTGGCCGGGGCCAATCCCTGTCCTCCGGTCACGGTGGGGGTGGGTATCGGCGGAACCTTCGAGAAGGCCGCGCTTCTGGCCAAGTGGGCCCTCTGTCGTCCGATAGGGGAACCCGCCCGGCGCAGAGACGTGGCCATGCTCGAGGCCGACATCCTGAAACAGATCAACCGGTTGGGCATTGGCCCCTTGGGTTTTGGAGGGCGGACCACCGCGCTGGCGGTCCACATAGAGACCTTTCCCTCCCACATCGCCAGTCTACCGGTGGCGGTGAACCTCCAGTGTCACGCCGCCCGGTTGACGAGGCTCGAATTTTAGGAGGCAGAGATGTTTGAGTTAAAGATTCCCGGGGCCGGAACCCTGCGTCTCAAACACCTGGTCTTTGACTTCAACGGCACCTTGGCGGTTGACGGGCACATAAGGCCCGGTGTGCGGGAGAAGCTGCGGGAGCTTGCCCGAGATCTCGAGATCCACGTCATCACCGCCGACACCTTCGGGAAGGCGAAACTCGCCCTCGAAGACGTGCCCTGTCGCCTGACCATCCTTCCTTCCGACGAGCCCCACGACGAGGCCAAGTTCAAGTACGTGCAGGAGCTCGGGCCGCAACAGGTGGCCGCGATTGGAAACGGCAGAAACGACGTGCTCATGCTGGAGGAGGCGGCTTTGGGTATTGCGGTGCTCCTTGAGGAGGGCACGGCGCGCGAGGCCCTGCTCGCCGCCGACATCCTGGTGCGCGATCCCCTCGACGCCCTCGATCTCTTCCTCAATCCTCTGCGTCTCAAGGCCACGTTAAGGCGTTAGTTTTGCGGGAAGTTTTCCTCTCCTGGCTGAGCCAGCCCGAACGGCTACGGCAATGGGCGGAGGCACATCCCCTCTCGGCCCCGTTGCTCTATATCCTCTTTCAGGCCCTTCAGGTGGTGTTGGCCCCCATTCCCGGAGAGGCCACGGGGTTTTTGGGAGGCTATCTGTTCGGCGCCTGGAAGGGGCTCCTCTACTCCATGTGCGGCCTTACCCTGGGGTCAACCATGGCCTTCTACCTGGCCCGGCTCTTCAGGCACTTCTTTGCCGCGCGCTTCGAAAAGTGGGAGTCCTTCCAGCGGCTCAAGCGCTTCATGGAGGGCCGAGGCGTGTTGGCCGCTTTCGTTTGCTATCTCATCCCCGGTTTCCCCAAGGACTATCTTTCCTACTTCCTGGGGCTTTTCGACATTCCCTATCCGGTCTTTCTGGTCATCATGTTCTTCGGCCGTTTGCCGGGCACCATGGCCCTCGCGCTCGAAGGGGCCTCTCTCTACGAGCGGGACTGGGATATGCTCGTGCTCGTTACCGTGCTAAGCGTGCTCTTTTTCGGCATCTTTTATCTCCAGCGGGAGAGGATCTATCGTTATCTGGAAGGACGCCATGAACATCGCGTATCTTGACCTGGTTGGGGGACTCTCCGGAGACATGTTCCTGGCCGCCCTCCTGGATGTGGGGCTTCCGGAAGGGGACCTGCGCAAACTCCTGGCCGCCCTTCCCGGGGGCCTTGATCTGCGCAGCGAAGAGGCCTTTCAATGCGGGTTGAGGGGAAGGCGCGTCATCGTGCTCTGCTCTCAGCCCGGGGCTTTGCCCGCCACCAGGGACGAGCTCCTTTCGCTCGTGAAGGGGCTTCGGTTGCCGAAAAACCTGCTTGAAAAGCTGCTCGCCCTCCTGGAGGAGCTCTTTCGGGCCGAAGCCAAGGTCCACGGCCTTTCTCCGGAGGCGGTCCATCTGCACGAGCTTTCCTCCTACGATACCCTGGCTGATCTTGTGGGTGTCCTCTGGGGGCTTGAAGAGCTGGGGGTAAGCGAGCTCTTCTCTTCGGCCG
>JAADCO010000156.1 GCA_013154385.1 Thermodesulfobacteriota bacterium | reverse complement strand
AGCCGGCGCACGAGCCTCAGGGTGCGCGAGCGCCGAAGACCTTCCTTCCACTTCTTCCGCCAGTCCTTCATCGCCAGAGTCTCCAAACTTGGGACATACAATAATCCCTGCCCCGGAACCGACAACCTCACGCAGAGGCGCGAAAACGACCCGAGCGGATGAGCCCCTTACTCGGTTATTGACCCCGGGCCGTTCCCTGGGTATTTAAGGGCACACATAAGGTCTCGGGTGAACGGGAAGTCCGGTGCAAGTCCGGCGCTGGCCCGCAACCGTGACCGGGGACGAAAGCCGCTACCCGGCATCCGCGCTCAAAACGAGGTGGGGCGTCCAAGAGCAACCAACCTTGCCTGCCAGAGACGGATGCCGGGGACAGGCCACTGGGGCCGAGAAGGCCCTGGGAAGGCGCGGCGAGTAGGACGATCCGGAAGCCGGGAGACCGGCCCGAGACCTCGCAAGGCGGGGCTTCGAGGCTTCCTGCCCCGTCTGGGAGGCCTGCCTCCAGACGGCCAGCCTCAGGCCCCTCCGGAAAACTTCACCAAAGGAGGGGTAAGATGTTCAAAGGATGGGTCTTTCTCATGGCGCTGTTTTTGGGTTTTTCGGTCTCTCCAACCTTGGCTGGTTACTATCAGATGAAGACGCAGACCATCCAAGAGAAGCCAGCCATCGTCATCACCGCCTTCGGCACCTCCACCAAGGCCCAGGTCACCTTCGACTTCTTCGAGAAGCAGTTGCGGCGCGAGCTTCCCGGTTACGAGATCCGCTGGGCCTTCACCTCGGAGATCATCCGCGAAAAGATGAACCGCCTCTATAAGAAGAAGGGGATCAACAAACGTCTCCTGAGCTTGAAGGAGGCCCTGGCCCAGCTCGAGGCCGAAGGTTACCGCCGGGTGGTGGTCCAGCCCCTTCACATCTTCCCTGGGCTTGAATACGAAAACGTGGTCGAGATCTGCGAGCGCTTCCCCGGGTTGCGCATCGTCGTCGGAGAGCCCCTGTTCTACCGCTGGGAATACATCCACGAGGTGCTTGAGGTGGTCTCCAAGTACTTCTACGCCCCGGAGGAGGGCTACAACATCCTCATCGCCCACGGCACGGACGTGACCTCCAACGGAGCCAACATCACCTATCTCGGTCTCCAATGGCTCCTCGATGAGGACTACGGAAACGTGGGGCTCGGCACCATGGAGGGCATCCCCACGGGAGAGGCCATCCTCAGGCGGGCCATCAAGTATCCCCAGAAGAAGGTCCGTCTCATCCCCTTCATGTACGTGGCCGGGGATCACGTGATGAACGACGTCATGGGGGAGGACCTCGGAGAAGGTGAGAAATCCTGGCGTCAGATCCTCGAGGGAGCCGGCAAGGAGATAGACATCGTCACCACCGAGATTGACGGCCAGACCTTCTATCGGGGACTCGGGCTCTATCCCGAGGTGAACGAGATCTTCATCCGCGGCATCAAGCGGATGCTCAAGATCATCGAGCTCTATTAGTTCTCGGGAGGGCCTTCCTTGGCGATCCTCTACGGGGTCGGGGTCGGTCCGGGAGATCCCGACCTCCTCACCATCAAGGCCTTGAAGATCATCCGGTCGGTGGAGCACCTCTTCGTGGCCTCCTCCACGAAGAACCAGTACTCCCTGGCCCGCAGGGTCATCTCTCCCCACCTTCCGGAAGGAAAGGAGATCAAGCGTCTCTCCTTTCCCATGACCTATCGGAAGGAAGAGCTCAAGCGCGCCTGGCAGGAGAACGCGCGCGTGGTGGCGAAGGCTCTTGAGACCGGAGACGCCGCCTTCCTCACCCTCGGAGACCCGGATCTCTATTCCACCTTTGGCTATCTCGCCCGGGAGATCCTCGCCCTCGTTCCGGACCTCGAACTGGAGATCGTGCCCGGCATCACCGCGGTGCAGGCCGCCGCGGCGCGGCTGAAACTCGTGCTGACCGAAGGGGAAGAGACCCTGCTCCTCGCCTCGGGAACCCGTGGGGGAGAAGTGGTGAAGGAATGGGCGCAGAAGACGGACACCCTGGTGCTTTATAAGGTCTATCGCCAGGCCGAAGATATTCTCAGGGCCTTGAAAGAAACAGGCCGCCTCGAAGAGACCCGGGGGATATCCTTTTGCGGAATGCCCGAAGAAAAGATCTATCGGCGGTTGACCGGCAAGGAAGGTCCCTTCCCGTATTTCACGCTCTTCATCGTGGGCGGGAAACCTTTAAAAGACTAAAACCTCATCAAAAAACGACCAAAAAGGAAAGGGAGGTGTATCATGCGTAAAATAGTTGTTTTATTGTTGGTTTTGACTTTTTGCTGGATAACGCCGGTCAAGGCTGACGACATCGAGGAGCTCAAGTCCCTGGTGCGTCAGCTCATGAAGGAGAACCAGGCTCTCGCCGAAAGGGTGAAGGCCCTGGAAAAGAAGCTCGAGGCTTACGAGAGCCGAGCCCAGGCCCCCTCCCCTGCTCCCCAGGCCGGCCCCGCTTCTGGCGGCAACTGGTACGAGCGCCTGAACGTGGGGCTCTCCGTGGCCAGCGTGGTGCAGGACGTGGTGGACGCCGAGAGGGTGGACGGGAACGGAAACGTTACGGGACACGGTGATCGGGGCTACGCGGCGGTGACCGTAGACCTCGAACTCTCCACGGACTTCACCCAGAAAGACCGGGCCAAGGTGCTTCTCGAGATGGGTTCCGGGCACAACCCCGAGGACGAGATCGCCTCTTTTTCGGGCATCATTGACGAGGCCCTCTCCATGGTGCCGGTGGAAACCGACGACGGAGACGTGCGCATCAGCGAGGCCTGGTACGAACACGACTTTCTCTTCCGCCACGTGAAGACCCGCGTACGATTCGGCAAAATCGACATCACCACGGATTTCGACAACAACGAATACGCCAACGACGAGACCTCCCAGTTCTTCTCCCCGGTCTTCGTCAACAACATCGCCGTGGAGTGGCCGGCCTACGCCTTCGGCAGCATGGTCTGGTTCGAGACGGAAAAACTCGACTTCGGCCTGGGATACGCCGACGCCGACGGGAACTGGGACGACATCCTCGACTATCCCTTCCTCATCGCCCAGGTCACCTGGCGGCCCGATTTCCTCGGGCGTGCGGGGAACTATCGGGTCTACGCCTGGTACAACGGTGACAAGCACCAGGAGATCCTCGGAGACGACACCGACGAGACCGGCTACGGCATCGGGCTCTCTTTCGATCAGGAGATAACGAAAAGCCTCGGGGTGTTTCTCCGCTACGGCTGGCAAGACGAGGACGTCTATCCCTACGATCACGCGCTGAGCTTCGGTTTCTCCCTGGCGGGCAACGCCTGGGGGCGCCCGGACGACGTCTTCGGCCTGGGCTTCGGCGTGGCCTTCCTCTCCGACGACTACGAAGAGAAACTCGCGAGAGAGGGCTTCGACACCGAAGACGAATACCATCTCGAGGCTTACTACAGCTTCAAGGTCAACCAGTACCTCACCCTCACCCCGGACCTCCAGTGGACGGACAACCCCGCGGGCTACGAGGACCGGGACGACTTCTGGGTCTTCAGCGTCCGCGGCACCTGGGAGTTCTAGCAAAAGGGGGCCCCTCCGGGGGCCCCTTCCCAACAATTGTCTCGGCGTTTACTTTTTGCTAAAAAGCATCAAAAAATCAGGGGGAAACCATGGGCCTTCAACAGTTGATCACCACTTACATTCCGCAGGGGGTTTACGTCATCACGGTCCGGCA
>JAADCO010000054.1 GCA_013154385.1 Thermodesulfobacteriota bacterium | reverse complement strand
CCGCCTGCACCACCAGGGGAGAATGGGCAAAGATGCTCGTGTGCCCGGAGGACTTGAGCCGCATGAAGAAGTTGAGGAGCTCTTCCCGATCCCGGAAGCGTTCCTCGGCAAAGAGGGAAAGCGGCCTCGAGGAGGCGTAACAGATGCGGGCCCCGAGGAAACTCAAGAACAGGGTGTCCCGGAAGAGCCCCGGCCCCTGCTCGCCGAGCAGACGGTCGAAGAAGGCGCGGGCCCTCTGCCGAAAGGCTTTGACGTGGGAATCAAGGCGCATCAACCCTCCTCGTAGCCCCCGGTGCTCCCGAAACCCCCGCGGGAGTGCTCCTCAGGGGGAGCGGAGATCTCCCTTATTTGGCCCTCCCAGACCCGCAGTAAGACGAGCTGGGCGATGCGCTCACCCGCCTCCACCACCACGGGGGAGGAGGTGAGGTTGAGCACCGGGACCATTAGTTCGTCCTCTTCCCCGCAGTAGTCGAAGTCAATCACCCCTACGGAATGGGGGAACACGAGCCCCTTCTTGCGAAAGAGCGACGACCGGGGGAAGAGGAAGAGGGCGTAGGGCCTCGGGGCCTTGGCCACCAGACCCGTGCGGACCAGGACCTGCTGACCGGGCGGGACTTCCGTGCGCTCCAGGGCAAAGAGATCGAAGCCCACGGCCCCGGGGGAGGCCCTCTCCGGAAGCCTCGCCCGGGGATCCTTGCGCCAAACCAAGAGCTCGTCTAGGCGTAGATCCTGATCTCTTCCCACTCGGTCTTGAGCTCCTTCAGCAGATCGAGTCCTTCGAGCAGATTCACTCCGGTTTCTAGCACATCCAATCCGGAGACGAAACGACAAAAGCGCGCGACCTCAAGGGCTGCGGCGATATCTTCGGGCGCCAGGCGGATTTTTTCTTCCAGTTTGTCGTAATCCTCCTTGCGCACCCTGATCTTGCGCCCCTGGGGCGAGAAGCGGCCGATCTCGCGCAGGATCAGGAGGAGACGCCAGACGTGGGGAGTAACCGGAAACTCCACCCCACCGGGCACGGCGGAAAGCCCCTGCTTGATCTTTTCCCCGGCCTTGGTGAGGACGTAGAGGTTTCCGGGGAGGAGATCTATCAGCCCGGAGGCCAGCAGCTTGCGCAACGCCGTCTGGATGCTGTGGTGCTCGTTTTCCGGATAGGCGGAAAGTATCTCCTCTTCGTTGACCCCCCGCCAGAGGGGCAACCCGCGCAGGACGCGCATCTCCTCCTTGGTGATCACCGGGAGACGATCAATGCTTGAGGCGATCTCCGCCACCAAACGGCCCTTCTGGCTGGGATAACCGTTGGTCCCGATGACGCCCTGCTCTTCGGCCTTTTTGATCCACACGTCGTCCGGACCCATGATCTCGGTCCGCACCATGGTGAGCGGAAGCACCGCCGAGGCGTACACCGGAGAGAGTTCGGGCACGCGCAGGAGTTCCTCACCCCAGGGGGTGAGGCGATAGGTGCCGTCTGGCAGGCACTCGATCAAGCGGAAGCCCTCCATGCGGTAGAGGCTCTGCCTGAACCGGACCGAGTCCTGCATGTCCATGGTGAGCATGAAGTCTTCGATCCCCTTGGGGGTGAGGTCCATGGAAGAGGCCACGGACCTCAGCACGGCGAGATCCCAGCCGTTCAGGTCCAGCGTGGGATTGACCACGATGGGGTTGAAGAAGAGCTTGGCCGCCATGAGGAGATGCTTGCCCGGCTGGGTGAGCTGGCCGGAAGCGTCAATGGCCCCGAGACGTTCGAGGGCCTCGGTCCTCTCGCCGGCGAGGATGTCCCTGAGGGTCGAGGTGCTCACCGAGATCTCGGGCACGAGACCGGTGCGCAGCGCCGCCCAGAACTGGCTCCCCACACCGGTGAGGGCGTAGTACTGCCCTTCGGGAAGGCTGAAGGTAAGGAGCCTCTGGGCTTCGAGCTCAAAGATGTGGTTCGTGGGCACGGGCTCAAGAAAGCTCTTCCGCGCCGGGCCGGGAGGAAGGCTCAGGATGCTCTGGGCCAGGGAAGGCGTGATGAAGAACTCTATCTCCGCCGTGCGGTAGGCCTCCAGGATGGCCTGGGCCCAGGGCTCGAGATGGCCGCCCTTGGCAAGCCCCCTTTCCTCGAGCTCCTTGTTGATGTCCTGGTCGAAATCCGTGCGCCCCTGAGCCCGCTCGCAGGTAAGGAGCATGGTGATGATGCGCGAACCTATCAGGCGGTACTCTTCGTAGAGGTCTTCAAACGAAAGACCTCTCTCTTTCTCTGCCTGGTTTAGGGATTCAAGGATCAGGAGGCCGCTGCGGGTGAGGGAGAAACTGTCCTCTTCCTCGGTGACCAAACCTTCCAGACGCAGGTGGAGAAGGATCTCCAGATCCTCCTCGGTCAGATCGTCCATCTTGGGCAAAGCCTCGGTCTCCAGACGTCTCAACATTTCCAGGTGTTTTACCGTGATGATCATCTCTTCCTCCTCTCGGGCTAAAAGACGTAGAGATTAGGGTAATCATCCGGGCCATCAAATCAAGAAAGGCGGCCCGCAGGCCGCCTTTCCGGTTCTGTTTTCGTCTGGTTGCCGGCTATTTCGCTTAGACCCGGGCCCTCAGCTCGGCGATGAGTCTCTTCAGGCGCTCGAAGTGCTCCTTCGGATGCTCCTTCTCCTTGAGCTTCTTCTCGGCCTCTTTGATGACCTTTTCGATCTCCCGATAGCGCTTCTTCTCTCCCGGAGCGTAACCCAGGAGCTGGGCCAGCTTGATCTGCTTCTCCGCTTCCTTGAGGTACTTGATCGCGGCCTCAGGGTCCTTCTTGGCGGTCTCTTCGGCCTGGGCGATCAAATCAGCCGCCTTGACGAAGGGCAGCGGAATGACGATTTCCCGCACCACCAGAGAGGAAAGGGCCAGGTGAAGCACGTCCTTGGCCTCTTCGATCTTGTCCATGGCGATGTAGCGCGCCGCAAGCCTGAGAGCCGGCGGATAGGAAGCCAGCGGGAGTTCCTGGATGATGATGTCCACTTCGGACTGGAGGGTGCTCAAGAGTCTCCGGGCATCCTGCACGTAACCCTTGTTGAGGAGACGCTTGACTTCTTCGATGTTCTTCTTGATGAAGTCGAGATCCGCCACCACGTCGGTGACCACGATGTTCACGTCAATGGGCACCGTGGCGAGGTCCTTGTTTACCGCAAGAGCAACGTCGAGCTTGCCCAAAGCCTTCTGGATGGCCTTAAGCGCCTCTTCCTTCTTGCCCTGCTCGAGCAGGGTGAGGGCCTGCATGGTGAGGCTCACCGCCTCGGCGGCTTCGGCGCTGATCTTCTCGCGCCATTCCTCGGCCTCTTTCTTGGCCTCGGCAACGGCTCCCCTCTTTACGCCCTCAACGGTCTTTTCTGCCGCCCAACCACCACTGCAAACCGCCATCAAAGTCCAACATAGCGCCAGAAAACACACCAGTATCTTCTTCCTAAACATCCCAAACCTCCTTTAGCAGGATTTTGTTTTGACAGGGTTTGTCTTAATTTAACTTGGAGAAGAAAGCAGGAAAGATTTGATTCTCACTTTCTCCATGTCGCAAACCCTAAGTATGGAACTACGGTTGTCAAGGAAAGAGCCGGCTAAGAATTTTTCAGTTAAGAACTTTTTTTATTTGTCCTCTCATCCCATTGCGTTAACATAGCTCCAATCCGTTTGGGAGGTGTGGAAATGAAGGTCTTGAAGATCCTGGCCGGCATATTGATCGTCTTCGTGATCATCCTCGGAGCCGTCATCTTCCTGGCCCAACGATACCTGACCGAAGAGCGGGTCAAGTC
>JAADCO010000132.1 GCA_013154385.1 Thermodesulfobacteriota bacterium | reverse complement strand
ACGAGGAGCACGGTGTGGATGCGCCGGTTGGCCTTGCCTCCCTGGCTGAAGATGTTTGAGACCTCGGCCGAGAGCACGAAGCGCGGGCCTTCCGGGTCTTCACGATAGACGTAGAGGCCGTCTTCCGGGGCGGGTTCCAGGAACTCTTCGAGCTCGGCCAGATAGTCCGGATGGGTGAAGTCGCCGGTGCCCACTACGGCGAGGCCCTTTTCCCGGGCCGCGCGGGCAAGCGCCGGAACCGTCATCTCCTTGCTCGTGGCCCGGGAGTAGCGGCTGTGGATGTGGAGATCCGCAAGATAGACCTCTTTCAACCTTTCGCGGGGAAACTCGTCCATGGGGCCTATTTTAACAGGCTCTTCGCTTGCGCAAGGGCGGTTTGACCGTTTGCGCGGTGCGTTTTAGAAAATCAGGCCATGAAATTTCGCGTCTTCGTCTACGGGACCTTGAAGAGGGGCTTTCCCCTCCATCGCTATCTCGCCGGGGCGCGCTTCCTGGGAGAGGCGCGGCTTCAAGGGTTTGAGATGTACGATCTCGGCTGGTATCCGGGAATCGTCCCCGGCGAAGGCGTGGTTTACGGCGAGGTCTACGAAGTGGGGCCCGGCACCCTGGCCCTCCTGGACGAGGTCGAGGCCGAAGGCGAGGAATACGAAAGGCGATGGCTGCCGGTGGAGATGGAAGACGGAAGACGCCTCGAGGCGTTTGTCTACGTCTATCGGAAAGGCGTTCGCGGGAAGAGGAAGGTCCCTTCCGGGCGCTGGGAGAAGCGGCCTAGCAGGTGAGATGGAAGGCGCCGGCCACCTTGACCCCCTGGGCGGAAAGCTCGTTGAAGCGCTCCACGGCCTGGGCGGTCTTGTAGGCTTCGAGCTTCATCCCGCGCCTTTCGCAGGCTTCCCGCACCGCAGGGTCGATCTTCATCACGCCGTAGGCCCCGGTGCCCACCACCAGCACCTCGGCGTCCGAGGAGAGGATGTCCTCGATGTCTTCGGGATAGAGATAGTGGCCTTCCCGGCGCCACCAGTTGGGGACGACCTTCTCGCCGATGATCTTCACGTCCCCGCGATAGGGGCGCCCGTCAATGACGATCTCTCCGAAACGATAGTCGTCAACGTGTGGCATCAGGCCGCTTTCTCCACCCCGGATTCTTCTTCCTTGAGGGCCTCGGTCTGATAGTAGGTGATAAGGCTGTCGATGATGTCGTCAAGCTCCCCGTCGAGGATCTGCTCCAGGCGGTAGAGGGTGAGCCCGATGCGATGGTCCGTGACGCGGTTCTGCGGGAAGTTGTAGGTGCGGATGCGCTCGCTCCGGTCGCCGGAACCCACCTGACTGCGGCGTTCGGCCTGGATCTTTTCCTCCTGCTCGCGGAGCTTGCGCTCGTAGAGCCTGGTGCGCAGGATCTGCATGGCCCGGGCCCGGTTCTGATGCTGGGAGCGCTCGTTGGCGCAGTAGACCACGATGCCCGTGGGGATGTGCGTGATGCGCACCGCGCTCTCGGTCTTGTTGACGTGCTGGCCCCCGGCGCCGCTCGCGCGCATGGTGTCTATCTTCAGGTCTTCGGGCCGGATCTCCACGTCCACCTCGTCGGCTTCGGGTAACACGGCCACGGTGACCGCCGAGGTGTGGATGCGCCCGCCGCTTTCGGTCTCCGGAATGCGCTGGACCCGATGGACGCCGCTTTCGTATTTCAGGCGGCTGTAGGCCCCGCGGCCCTTGATGAGGGCGATGATCTCCTTGTAGCCGCCGAGACCCGTGGGGTTCACGTCGAGGATCTCCACGTCCCAGCCCTTGCGCTCGGCGTAGCGGCTGTACATGCGGAAGAGGTCCGCGGCAAAGAGGGCCGCTTCTTCGCCGCCGGTGCCCGCGCGGATCTCGAGCATGATGTTCTTCTCGTCGTTGGGGTCTTTGGGGAGAAGCAGGAACATGAGGCGCTTTTCGAGTTCCTCGGCCTTTTGCTCGAGCTCTTTCAGCTCCTCGCGGGCGAGCTTGGCCAGCTCTTCGTCCGAGTCTTCGAGGAGTTCCCGGTTGCCCTCGATTTCCGCCAGGATCTTCTTGTAGTTGCGGTAGGTCTCGACGATCTCGGAGAGCTCGGAGTGTTCGCGGGCGATCTGCGTGTACTTCGTGCGGTCGTTCACCACCGCCGGGTCAGCCAGCTTCTCGGTGAGCTCCTCGAAGCGTTTTTCGACGTCGTCCAGCTTTTTGAGATAGTGCGCGGCAATGCCCATGATTTATTTCTTCGCTTTCTTCTCCTGTTTGGCGAAGAAATCGGCATATTTCTTCATGAACTTTTCCACGCGTCCCGAGGTGTCGAGGATCTTCTGTTCGCCGGTGTAGAAGGGATGGCACTTGGAGCAGACTTCGACCTTGAGCTCGGGAACCGTGCAACCCACGATGATCTCGTTGCCGCAGGCGCAGCGGATGACCGCCTTCGGATAGTACTCGGGATGAATGCCTTTCTTCATCTTGTCCTCCTTCGCGTTTCTGCCTCCATTAAAAACGTAAGCCCTCTTTTTAGCAAGACTAACGGTTCATGGCCGCCAGGAATTCGGCGTTGTTCTTGGTGTCTTTCATCTTGTCGAGGAGAAACTCCATGCAGTCCACCGGGTTCAACGGCGAGAGGAGTTTCCGCAGGATCCACACCCGGTTGAGCACCTCCTCGGGCAGGAGGAGCTCTTCCTTTCGGGTGCCGCTCTTGTTGATGTCAATGGCCGGCCAGATGCGCCGGTCGGCCAGCTTGCGGTCGAGATGGATCTCCATGTTGCCGGTGCCCTTGAACTCCTCGAAGATGACCTCGTCCATGCGGCTTCCGGTGTCCACCAAGCAGGTGGCGATGATGGTGAGGCTTCCGCCCTCTTCGATGTTTCGCGCGGCTCCGAAGAACCTCTTGGGTTTGTGGAGGGCGTTGGCGTCTATACCGCCGGAAAGGAGCTTTCCGCTCGAGGGCACCACGGTGTTGTAGGCCCGGGCGAGCCTCGTCAGGCTGTCGAGCAGGATGACCACGTCGTAGCCGTGCTCCACCAGGCGCTTGGCCCGTTCGACGACCATCTCCGCCACCTGCGTGTGGCGCTGGGGCGGCTCGTCGAAGGTGGAGCTGATGACCTCGGCCGCCGGCACGCTCCGCTCCATGTCCGTCACTTCCTCGGGACGCTCGTCAATGAGGAGGATGATGAGATAGACCTCCGGATGGTTGCGGGCGATGCCGTTGGCGATGTTCTGAAGGAGCATGGTCTTACCCGTGCGCGGCGGGGCCACGATGAGCCCGCGCTGCCCCTTGCCGATGGGGACGAAGAGGTCGATGATCCGGTTGGAAAAGTTGTCCGGGTCGGTCTCCAGGCGCAGCCACTCGTTGGGATAGATCGGGGTGAGGTTGTCGAAGAGGATCTTGTGGCGCGCCTTCTCCGGGTCTTCGAAGTTGATCTTCTCGACCTTCAGGAGGGCAAAGTAGCGCTCCCCCTCCTTCGGGGGACGGATGAGCCCCTGGACCGTGTCGCCGGTGCGCAGGTTGAAGCGCCTGATCTGGGAAGGCGAAACGTAGATGTCGTCCGGTCCGGGGAGATAGCTGTAGTCCGGAAAACGCAGGAAACCGAAACCTTCGGGGAGGACCTCGAGCACGCCTTCACCGCGAACGTCACCACCCTGTTCCAGATGGGCCTGGATGATGGAGTAGATGAGCTCCTGCTTGCGCAACCCGAGGGGGTTCTCGATGCCGTAGCGATGGGCGAGTTCGTAGAGCTCGTTGAGGGACTTGCGCCGCAGGTCGGTAAGACTGATGATGCCCGGTTTTTCCTTGT
>JAADCO010000131.1 GCA_013154385.1 Thermodesulfobacteriota bacterium | reverse complement strand
CTCTATCGGTCCCTGGAGATCGCCGAGAAGTTCGGCGACGCCCACCGCGCGGCCCGCTCGCTGGTGGGCATCGGTGACGTGCGCAAGTATCAGGGCAGATACGACGTGGCGCTCGATGCCTACGAGCTGGCGGCCAAGATCTATCGTGGCCTCGGTTCCCGCGAACAGGCCGAGATGGTGGAAAAGGCCATCGCCTCACTCAGAGAGAAACTGCACTCCGGGGAAGGTTCCCCGCAGGGCGGCGGAGAGGGAGACTCTTAGCTTCCCTCCGTCTGGCGCGATCTTCTCCGAGAGCGCGGAAAGCCTCTCCTGCACCTTGGCAAAGATCACCGTGGGGTACTTCTTTCCGGGTTCAAAGCCCGAATGCCCGCAGACGAAGGTCTCTCCGTCTATCTCGACCGGGATGCCGTAGAGCCGGCACGTGGCAGGCCGGGCGTGGTAGAGGTCGCACTGCCTCTTGTCGTTCAGGAGGGGGCAGCGGATCTTGATGGTGGAGAGCACGAAGGGGGTGAGAAGGGGCGGTTTCTTCTTCTGCCACTCCTTTTCGTACTTTTCGAGCCGCCGGATGATCTCCCGCCTCTTCTTGCGCGGCAGACGCCGAAACTCCTTCTGGATCAGGGCGGCTTCGGCCAGCGAGAGATCGAAGAGGGCGTAACAGCAGTCGTCACACCCCAGGCGACAGCGCACCTCGCGCGGATAGTCCTTCTTGGCCTTTTGAAAGGCGGCCTCGATCTCGCCGAAAAGTTCTTCAAGACCCTGCCAGATGGCGCGCATGACTAACGCGAGTAACCGGGCAGGTTGAGATGACCGCAGGTGCCGCTTTCACAGGTGTGCGTTTCCATCGAGGGTTTGGACGAGGAGCCGCCTCCGTCGGTGATGATGGCCGCCGTGGCGCTCATGAGGCGCTTGATCCTCGGGCTTCGGCACTGCGGACAGCGCACCCCCGAGATCTCGTCCCGGCTCTTGAGCAAGGTCTCGAACTCGTGTTCGCAATCTTGGCAGACAAATTCGTAGATGGGCATGGGTTTCTCCTCGTGCAAAAAGTTCTGGTAAACTTGCTTTGATAATTAAAGTGAACGTCCAAAAAGTCAACGTGAGGTCCTCATGCCGGGAAACACCTTTGGGCTCTACTTCAGGGTAACCACCTTCGGGGAATCGCACGGTCCGGCGCTGGGAGCGGTGGTGGATGGCTGTCCCCCGGGCCTTGATCTCAGCGAAGCCTACATCCAGGAAGAACTCGACCGTCGCCGACCGGGCAAGGGCGTGGGGGAGACCACGCGCAAGGAGCTCGACCGGGTGGAGATCCTTTCCGGGATCTTCGAGGGCAAGACCACGGGTTGTCCCATTGCGCTGGTCATCCGCAATCGCGATGCCCGGCCCTCGGCCTACGAACCCATAAAAGACCTCTTCCGACCCGGCCACGGCGATTGCACCTATCTCTGGAAGTACGGCCTGCGCGATTGGCGCGGAGGCGGCCGCTCAAGCGGTCGGGAGACCGCCGCCCGGGTGGCAGCCGGGGCGGTGGCCAAACGCCTGCTCGAAGAGGTGGGAATCGAAGTCCACGCCTACACCGTGGCCCTGGGAGGCGTGCGCGCCAGGAAGCGTGACCTTTCGGTGATCTACGAAAATCGGTTCTTCTCGCCGGACCCGGAAGTGGTTTCAGCCATGGAGGAACGGGTCTCTGAGGTGCGGAAAGCCGGTGATTCCCTGGGAGGCATCGTGGAGGTGGTGGCCAGAGGGGTGCCGGCGGGCTTGGGAGAGCCGGTTTTCGACAAGCTCGATGCCGATCTGGCCAAGGCCCTGATGAGCATCGGGGCGGTCAAGGGGGTGGAGATCGGGGCCGGGTTTGCCGCGGCGGAGATGCTCGGCTCCGAGCACAACGACGAGATCACCCCGGAGGGCTTCAAGACCAACCACGCCGGGGGCATCCTGGCCGGGATCTCCAACGGAGACGAGATCGTCTGTCGGGTGGCGGTGAAACCCATCCCGAGCATCTCCAAGGAGCAGGACACCATAGACGTGCACGGAAACCCGCGGAAGATCAGGGTCGGGGGGCGCCACGACGCCTCGGCCATCCCGCGCATCGTGCCGGTGTGCGCGGCCATGGTGCGGCTCGTCCTGGCCGATCATCTCCTGCGTCAGCAGGCCATTGCCCCCTGGGCCCGCTGGGAGCGCCGGGTCTTTAGATGAAGCGAAACCTCATTCTCGCCTCGGTCATCGTCCTGGTCTCCGCCGTGCTGCTGTTCGTCTTTCGCAAGCCGGCGCGGGACCTGTGGTTCAAGGTGAACCCGCCGCACGCCACGCGGAAGGTGCCCTCGATGATCAAGTCCCTGCCCTTCAAGCCCGAGAAACGCCCGGCGCGGCCGAAGAACCTCCTTCTGTCGAAGCTGCGGGACGACCAGCTCTATCTCCCCGACATCCTCTTCACGCCCAAGGAGGCCCCGCGCGGGGAGTACTTCAAGTTCTCCCTCGTGCTCCAGCTGGATTCCAAGAAGAAGGCCAAGGAATGGCGCGGCAAGAAGGCCCTCCTCGAAAGCCTCATCATCAACGTGGGGGAGAAGTTCTCCTACGCGGACCTGCGCACGCCCGACGGGCGACAGCTCTTCAAGAAGGCCGTTTTGAAGGCCCTGCGGGAGAAGTACGGGCCGGAGATCGAGGATCTCTGGCTCACGGAATACAACTTCGCCAAGGTGGAAAGACCGTGAAACCCTTGCTCTTGGTCGTGAGGAGGCCCGATTCCTGGGAGCAGGCTATCTCCCGGGCGGCAGAAGAGGTGCGCGCGGGCCGGGAGGTGACGCTCCTTTTCGTGGACGAGGCCGTGACCCGTTGCCCCCGCTGCGAACCGGTCCTCTTCCGGCATCTGCACCAGTTCGTGCTCGATGGCGGACGCGCCGCGGTCTGCGTGAAGTCGCTCAAGGCCCGCGGGATACCCGAATCCCGACCGCCCGAAGTCTTCGAGCGGGTGGCCGATGGTCAGCGCTTGCTCGAGGAGTTTTCCGGGGAGGTGGTGGAGATCTGAAGGGTCTTTTCCTGGAGGCC
Source organism: Thermodesulfobacteriota bacterium (assembly GCA_013154385.1). Taxonomy (GTDB): domain Bacteria; phylum Desulfobacterota; class Thermodesulfobacteria; order Thermodesulfobacteriales; family Thermodesulfatatoraceae; genus JAADCO01. The sequence continues at coordinate 788 of JAADCO010000131.1, read as the reverse complement.
GATCTCCGGGCCGATGGCGCGAAGCATGGCGAGCACCTCCGGGAGGTTGGCCTCGGAAGTGTGGATGATCACGAGGCCGCCCTTTTTGGTGGTGAGCCAGCCGAGATGCCCGTGGGCCTCGAGGATGAAGCGCAGATAGTAGACCTTGTGGGGATCAACGCGGGCGAGGAGGTGGCGTTCCGTGCTTGACACCCCGTTTGGCGAAGAACTATCCTCCGCGTTCATGCGTCCCTCTCCTACCTGGGAAGTGGCTTCCGTTGACGAGGCTAGCATCAAAGTTCTCTGCCGTGAATTGAAAATTCCACCCCTCCTGGCGCACCTTCTGATCCGCCGCGGGATAAGAGACCCTGAGGAAGCCCGCAGGCATCTGAACCCCCGCCTGGCCCACTTTGCCTCGCCCTTTCTCCTGCCCGACATGGAAAAGGCCGTAAGGCGGCTGGTGCAGGCGGTGAAACAGCGGGAGAGGGTGGCCATCTACGGCGACTACGACGCCGACGGCACCACCGGTGCCGCGGTGCTCTATCTCTTTCTGCGCGAGCTCGGCCTCGATCCCGTGGTGGTCTTTCCCCATCGGGAGCGTGACGGCTACGGTTTCCACTCGCGTTATCTCCCGGCGCTCAAGGAGCAGGGGATAGATCTCGTGGTGACCGTGGACTGCGGGATCACCGCGCAGGAGGCCTGCCAGACGGCGCGCGAGCTCGGTCTTGAGGTCATCGTTACGGATCATCACGAGGTCCCGCCGGAGCTCCCGCCGGCGCTCGCGGTGGTGAACCCCAAGCGCGAGGACA
>JAADCO010000060.1 GCA_013154385.1 Thermodesulfobacteriota bacterium | reverse complement strand
TACGTGCGCCCGGGAAGCGCCCTTGACCGTGAGGCCTACGCGCGGGGAACGAGCGTCTATTTCCCCAACGCCGTGGTGCCCATGTTCCCGGAGAAGCTCTCGAACCATCTCTGCAGCCTGAACCCGCACGTGGACCGCCTGGCCATGGTGGTGGTCATGGACTTCGACCGCGAGGGCCGTTTCCGCAAGGCCCGGTTCTCCGAGGCCGTCATCCGCAGCCACGAGCGGCTCACCTACAACATCGTCAAGGGCATCGTCATTGACCGCGACAAGGAGCTCAGGCGCAAATACAAGCGCCTTCTGACCCCCCTTGAGAACGCCGCGACCCTCTGCCGCCTCCTGCGCGAACAGAGGCTTGCCCGCGGAAGCATTGACTTCGACCTTCCGGAGCCCGAGGTGATCCTCGACGCCCAGGGCCGTCCGGAGGAGATCATCCGGCGCGAGCGTCACTTCGCCCACTTCATCATCGAGGAGTTCATGATCGCCGCCAACGAGGCGGTGGCCCGCTTCCTGACGGACAAGGGCTATCCCATCCTCTACCGCGTGCACGAGGCGCCGGATCAGCAAAAGCTCAAGGAGTTCGCCGAGTTCGTGGCCACCCTGGGCCTTGAGGTGAAGCCCCCGCCGGAGCCCGAGCCCTCGTGGTTCCAGCAGGTGATCCAGCTCGTCGAAGGGAAGCCTTACGCCTATCTGGTGAACACCCTCCTTTTGCGCACCCTGAAGCAGGCCCAGTACTCACCGGAAAACATCGGGCACTTCGGTCTGGCTTCGGAGTGTTACTGCCACTTCACCTCGCCCATCAGGCGCTATCCGGATCTGGTCGTGCATCGGGCCTTGAAGGCGGCGCTCAAGGGCAAGAAGCCGCCCTACAAGCTCGAGCGCCTCGAGGTCATGGGCAAGCACCTCTCCGAGCGGGAGCGGGTGGCCATGGAGGCCGAGCGCGAGATGCTCGACCGCATCCGGGTGCTCTACATGAAGGACCACATCGGCGAGGTCTACCACGGGGTCATCTCCGGGGTCACGGCCTTTGGCTTCTTCGTGGAACTCCTCGAGGTCTACGTCTCCGGCGTGGTCCGCCTGGTGGATCTCCCCGACGACTACTACATCCTCGACGAGAAGAACCATCGCCTGATCGGTCGCCGCACGGGCAAGGTCTTCCGCATCGGCGACCAGGTCCTGGTGAAGGTCAAGGACGTCAACGTCTCCCGTCGTCACGTCAACCTGGAGCTGGTCAAAAAGCTAAATAACCCTTCTTAAACCGGGCCTACCCCTTGACCGAAAAGCATTAAAAAGGGCTCAAGGGGGCCGAGATGCCCATTCCCACAAAAGGGTTGTCCGTGTCTAAGGAAGTCTGGAAGCAACGCATGGACGAGATGACCAATCCTCCCATCATGCAGGGGGAGTTGAAGACCATCTCTTTGGCCGACGTCCTCCAATTGCTTTCGAGCCGGGAAGGCCACCACGTGGTGGAGGTGGTCTTCGGACACGGAGTGGGAAAGATCTTCCTTGACGGAGAGTTCCTCCACTACGCCGAGGTGGTGGGAGACGACGAACTGGAGGGGCTCGATGCCCTGCGCTTCCTGGTGAACCTGGAAGAAGGGCGCTTTGAGGTGCGCAAACCCGTGGTCTGGCCGGAGGAAAACCTCTCGGGTCCGGTGCAGGCCCTGCTCATCGAGGCCGTGCGTCTGGCGGACGAGGCCGAGGCCGGAATCTCCTTCAACGAGGAACTCTTCGACGAGGCCTTTGTCCCGCCGGCGGCCTCCCCGCCCGTCTCTCGCCTCGAGGAACTCAAAGAAAAGCTCCCCGAAGTGGACTTCCTCATCCGCGTCTCGCCCGAAGGGGAAGTGCTCGAGTCCATAGGACAGGGGGTGCCGGAGGAGCTCTCCGGTGTCCTCTCTTACGCCACCCTCCATCTGAAGGAGATGGGAAACCTCCTCGGTCTGGGAGAGCTCAAGGGCTTTGCCGCTTCCGGCAAGCGCCTCCTCTGGGCCGGGCTCCTTGAGGAGGACGGAGTCATCGGCCTCGGGGGCAAACCGCGCAAGGGGTTGATCTGGTGGAGCAAAAAACTGGTCGAGATTCAGAAGGGGCAGACACGGTGAAGAGCCTTCTCACCAGCCTGGTAAAGCTCGATGAGGTAAGCGGAGTCCTCATCTGCCGCGAAGGTCGCGCCGTCTACACCAATCTCCCGGATTTCTACGCACCGGAACTGCAGGAGGCCCTTCAGCAGTCTCTTGAGGAGATGCTTTCGGCCTTCCGCGGAAACGGCCAGGACCAGCCCCACGAGGTGGTCTCCTTCTACGAGAGGGGCTCCCTCATCCTGCGGGAGGCCCACGGGTTCTACATTCTGGTCATCCTGCGCACCATCTCGCCGAGCCCCCTGGTGAGCGTGGCCCTAAACGCCCTGGCTCTCAAGTTCGAAAAGCTTGCCAAGAAGGAGAAACAGCTCGAAAGGACCCAGGAGCTCATCCCCCTCGTGCTCTTCAACGAGGTGGTCAAGCTCCTTACGAACCACTACGGGCCCGCGGCCAAGCTCATCGTCAAGAAGGCCTTGAAAAGTGCCGAAGCCACAGAAAAGGGTCTTCCGCTCTCCCATCTTTCGCTCTTCCTGAAGGCCCTGAAACAGGAAATAGACGATCCGCGCCTGGCCCAGATGGCCATCAACAAGGCCAAGGAGATCGTCCGGTTGAGGAGGAACTCATGACCAAGAACCGAAGTCTCAGCATCGCCAACAAGGTGGCCCTCTTTTTCCTCCTGGTCGTCGGCTTCGTGGGCGGCGGTTTGTGGATGGCGCTCAAGGAGATCCACGAAAGGGACCTCCTGACCAGCGCCAAGCAACTGGCCCAGATGAGCACGGCCGTCCTGCGGGCCACCGAGGAGATGCAGGGGCTTTGGACCACGAAGAGGAGCAAGGTCCCGGTGGTGGCGGAGGTAAGCGGCCTCGTTGAGGAAAGCGGAGACGAGATTCAGCTCTTCCGCGTCCACGATCCGGATTTCCACCGCTTCGTGGCCGAGCTGGCGCGTCCCGCAGGGGCGGAGATCAAGATCACCTTCGGCGACCAGGCCCTGCCGCGGGAGAAATGGTCCTTCGAGAAAGGGGTCTTCTTCTACGAGAGCCCCGTCAAGGCCACCAGGTCCTGCATGAGCTGCCACGAACGCTACGAAGACGCCCCGGCCCTCAAGCCCGGCGAGGTGGCGGGCATGATCCAGATCCGTTTTCCGCATCAGGGGCTCTACGCCATGCTCGGCAACAACTTCTCCCTTTGGCTCGCCGTGGCCTTCTTCCTGGTCACGGTGGTGCTCTACGCCCTGGTGCGCTTCGAGCTCATCAACCCCATCCTCGACCTCACCCGCAAGGTGCAGGAGATGAGTCTCGGAAACCTCGACGTGAACTTCGGCGTGCAGAACCTGAGCGAAAAAGACGCCAAGGACGAGCTCGTCAAGCTGGCCATCGCCATGGAGAGGCTGCGCAAGAGCCAGAAGGTCATGGAGAAGATGCTCGACGACGATTCCCTGGTGCTCTAACCCGGCCTCCTTTTCCGCTCCGGCCTTTGGGGCAGCCGCCGTAAGGGTCGTTTTTCCCAAATTCAGCCCTTCACAAGCGCCTTTAAGGGCTTTTCGTTCCCTAAAAAATCCCCTTTAACCCCCGAATTCTCGCCATAATAAAGCCTTAGTTTTTTTGCTTCCCCCGGACAAAAAAGCTATAAGATGGGGTTCAAATCGAGGGAAAAGGAGGTCTCTATGAAGCTTGATCCGACCAAGATGAAAGACTGGGAGATTGCTGCCGAAGCCGAGAAACACATGAAGACCGTCTATCAGCTGGCCGAGGAGC
>JAADCO010000025.1 GCA_013154385.1 Thermodesulfobacteriota bacterium | reverse complement strand
GGTCGAGTCTTACGCTTCCGCCATCATCTACCAATGCGAAAGGCTCGAGGAACTCCTGGAAGCGCTTGAAAGGTTCGTGATGCTACCTGCGCCCCGCTTCAAACTGGTGCAGGTGGGAGAAATCGTTGATCTCCTGCGCGAAAAGTTCCGTCTCGAGCTATCCGGCGAGCCGCCGGAGCTCAGGATAATTTCCTCCTCGAGGTCGGAGCTCGTGGCCTTCTACACCGACCCTTCTCTCTTGCTGGAAGCCATTAACGAGATGGTCAAAAACGCCTTTGAAGCCCATCAGGCCAAGGCCGTCAACAAGCCGGTTGAGTTGAGGGTCAGGGTGAAGGGGGAGACCGTCACCTTTGACGTGAGCGATTTCGGTGAAGGGATCAACATAGAGACCCTGCCCTTCATCTTCAATCCGTTTTTTAGCACGAAGCCCGGGCATCTCGGCATGGGGCTCACCCTGGCTTCGCGCATCGCCGAGGAACTGGACGGCAAGATAGAAGTCACCCATCTGCACCAACCTACGACGGTAAGCCTCCGCCTGCCCCTTGATCGGCGCCGTCCGGAAAGGCGGAAGCTCTTGACCGAGGATCATTCTCCGTAGCGGAGATACTGCTCCCTCAAGAGCCAGTAAAGTCCTCCCAGGACCAGGACAGCAAAGGAAAGGGCAGCAATCTTGGCGGGTGAGGTCTCTTTGAAGTCGAGGATGATGAATTTGCGGGCCAGGGCCAGAAGGGCGATGAGGATCACGGTCTTCACCTGGACCAGCCCCTCTTTCCTCAGGGAGACCTTGAGAATGGAGTGCTTGAATTCCAGGGCGATGAGAAGGGTCATGATCATGCCGAAGATCTTTTGAAACACTTTGTGGTCCAGCGGATCGAGCCCGGTTTTCCAGATGAGCAAGGCGGTTTCCCGAATGAGATTGAAGAGCGCGATGATGATGAGACAGGCGATGATGGCCGTGAGGATGAGGCTCACGACCTCTTCGAACTTCTCGTAGAAGCTCAGGGAGCGCCACTCTTCGAGAAAGCGCTTCCATTCGGATTGGCGACTCATTTGTTCTCCGCGAGTCTTTCCAGTTCTTCGAGAAGTATGGGCTGGGTGCCCACTTTTCCAACCACGATCCCCGCGGCCTTGTTGGCCCATTCGACTACTTCCTGGATGGGGAACCCCGCGCTGTAGAAAGCCGCAAGCGTGGCGATCACCGTGTCTCCGGCGCCGGAGACATCGTAGACTTCGAGAGCGCGCGCGGCAAAGCGGCCCTTTACCTCGGGATGATGGAGATACATGCCTTCGGCTCCCATGGTGACCAGGAGGAAGTCGAAGCGGTATTTCCGGCACAACATTTCGCAGATCTCGGGAATCTCCGCCTGGTAGAGCCCCTCGGCCTTGGCCACTTCTTTCAATTCGCGAAGGTTGGGGGTGACGCAGGTGGCCCCTTCGTAGCGGGACCAATCGAGGCCCTTGGGATCAACCATCACCGGAAGCCCACTTTCGCGCGCGCGGGAGATGACGTGCTGCACGAGGCCCCCTCCGTTGAAAACGCCTTTCGCGTAGTCGGACACGATGACGCCGTTGACCTTGTTCCACAGCGGTCTGAGCCTTTCCTGGATGGTGCGGGAAACTTCGGAGGAGATGGGGGCCCGTTCTTCCACGTCTATACGCAGGAGCTGTTGCGAATGGGCGATGACCCTGGTCTTCACCGTGGTGGGGCGGGAGGCATCAGCCACCAGGGCCTCAAGGCCGATTCCCTTCTCCCGCGCGAGGTCTTCAAAATCTTTCCCTTCGGGATCTTCACCCACCACCCCGGCGAGTTCCACTTTGGTCTTCAACCCCCGGAGGTTGTGGGCCACGTTGGCTGCGCCGCCGAGGTTCTTGGTTATCCGGCGCAGATTGAAGACCGGCACCGGCGCTTCCGGGGAAATGCGCTCCACGTCTCCCCAGAAGTAGCGGTCGAGCATGACGTCTCCTATCACGAGAAAGGAGAGCCCTGCCAGACGTTCGGCTAACATCAGGCCGTGGCCTCTTCAGCGGTGCTTTCTTGGGGGGCAGGGATGCCCGCCATTTCGCGTATCTTGGCCTCTATCTCCGCGGCCAGTTCCGGTTTTTCCTGGAGGGTGCGGCGCACGTTTTCGCGCCCCTGACCCAGACGTTCTCCCTGGTAGGAGTACCAGGCCCCGCTCTTGTCGATGATGCCCATCTTCACGCCCAGGTCGAGGAGCTCCGTGTAACGGGAAATACCCTCTCCGTAGTAGATGTCGAACTCGGCCTCTTTGAACGGAGGCGCCATCTTGTTCTTGACGACCTTGACCCGCACGCGGTTTCCCACGGCTTCCCCGCCGTCTTTGATGGTCCCTATGCGTCGGATGTCGAGACGAAGGGAGGCGTAGAACTTGAGGGCGTTTCCTCCGGGAGTGGTTTCCGGGTTCCCGTAGCCACCCCCGCCGATCTTCAGGCGGATCTGGTTGATGAAGATGACGGAGGTGTTGGTGCGGGAGATGGCGGCGGTGAGTTTGCGCATGGCCTTGGACATGAGCCGGGCCTGGAGCCCAACCTGCATGTCTTCCATGGTGCCCTCGATCTCGGCCTGGGGGACCAGGGCGGCCACGGAATCGACCACGATGACGTCCACTCCGCCGCTTCGCGCCAGCACCTCGGCGATCTCAAGCGCCTGCTCACCGGTGTCTGGCTGAGAGACCAGAAGATCGTCCACGTTTACCCCGAGTTTCTGGGCGTAGTGAACGTCGAGGGCGTGCTCGGCATCAATGAACGCGGCGGTTCCCCCCTTTTTCTGGGCCTCGGCAATGGCGTGGAGGGCAAGCGTGGTTTTTCCCGAGGATTCCGGCCCGAAGATTTCGGTGATACGCCCCTTGGGGATTCCCCCGATGCCCGTGGCGATGTCCAGCCCCAGGGAACCAGAGGGAATGACGGCTATGTCGCGAATCTTCGGGGTTTCCCCCAGACGCATGATGGTGCCGCGCCCGAATTGCCTTTCGATTTGGGAGATAGCCGCTTCGATGGCCTTCTTTTTATCGATGTTTGCCATTAATTTTTGCCTCCTTGCCGGTTTTCAGGCGGATCCGCGCTAATTGTAACCGCTTTTGAAGTGGTGTGTAAGGACTTAAGAACCCAAGGTAACAGGAGAAAAGCGGGGAAAGCGGACAAGAAAGTGTAAAAAAAGTAGGTGGCGTAGCCCAGTCTTTCCGCACCCCAGCCGCTGAGGGCCCCGGCTATGGTGCGGCTGAAACTGAAGAGGGTGGCCAGCAGGGCGTATTGACTGGCGCTCATCTCGCGGCGGCAAAGACGCATGAGAAAGGCGAGAAACGCGGCGGTTCCCAGGCCTCCGGTGAAGCTTTCGATGATGGAGGCGCTGTAGACCGCCAGGCGCCCTGTTCCCGGAAGCGCGGCGTAGGCGTAACCCAGGTTCGAGAGGGCCTGAAGGGCTCCGAGGCTCCAGAGGGCCCGGGAAAGACCGAGGATCTTGGTGAGCCATCCCCCCACCAGCGAGCCCCAGATGCTGAAGATCGTTCCCAGGGTTCCGGAGACGAGCCCTATTTCCGCCCGCGAGAAGCCGCGATCTACCCAGAAGGGATAGATCATGGGGCCCATCAAGGCGTCCGGCAGCTTGTAGAGCAGGATGAAGGGGATCACCGCCCAGATGTAGGGCCGTGAAAGGAGGTCTTTTAAGGGTTGCACGTAGGCGGCCAGGAGGTTGGTCCGCCGGACCGGGCTTGGACGATGACACGCCGGCCAGAAAAAGACCATCGCGAGCAGCACCAGAAAGAAGGTTCCGAGGCCCAGGAAGGCCAGGCGAAAACCGATGAACTGGCTCAAGGCCACCAGGGCCCCTCCGGAGGCGATGAGGGCCACGCGATAGGCGGATACGCGCACGCCGTTTCCCGGGCCGAGTTCGTCTTCGTCGAGGATTTCGATGGTGTAGCCGTCTACGGCGATGTCCAGGGTGGCGGAGAAAAAGGCCATGATGATGACCAGGGAGAGATAAAGGGGGTGCTGGGGTTTTAAGCCGGAGAGGAGGAAGACCGAGACCGAAAGCCCCAGCAAGGCCCCTGACATCCAGTGCCATTTGCGTCCGTATTGATCCACCAGGGGGGCCCACAGGGGTTTGAGGGTCCAGGCCAACCCGGCCAGGGAAAGGAGTCCGATGCGGACGAGATCCACCCCTTCGGTGCGCAGGTATACGGGGAGGGTGATATAAATGAAGCCAAAAGGTAGCCCTTCGGCGAGATAAAGGAGGGCTACCAACCAGAGCTTGTGTCTGGTCTGCCTTGGGAGCGAAAAGAAAGCGTGATATTTTTTCTTCATGGCAAGGATGTTCTTGGCAGCCAAGTGGGTGATCGAGGCCCTGGATCGTTATCACAACCGCCCCCCGCGGGCCACCATCATGGGGAAACGCATCATCTTCCCCAACTATCATTACCTGGCTGCCTTGCTCCACATCTATACTGGCACCTTCAATCTGCGGCAAATCGCAGACCTTTCCTCCCTTCCGTACGAGGAGCTCAGCTTTCATCGCGAGCAACTCGATTTCATGACGCTGGTTGATTACCTGAAGACCAAGTTTTCCGAATGGTTCCGCGAGTCTCTGCTCATGCGCGATTTTTCCCTGCCGGAATACGTGGACATCGCTTGGGAATACACCAAACTCGACGAGATGGTCCGCTCGCAGATCAAGATCCCTTTGCTGGAAAGGCTCAAGCATCTCATGCGCGCGGGTGAGGAAAAGATCGCCGCCGGTAGAACGCTTGACACCTACGACCAGAACGTCTTTCGCCGCCTGATGTCCTTTTTCATCCTCGCCGAGACCTTGAGCCCCACGCTCAGCAGCCGGCTGGTGAAGGAAAAGGCCCTCCCGGTGGCAGAAAAGAGCCTCGATGGTATCGGGGCCTTCAAGGAGTGGTCGGCCGATGAGGTGAAAGCCAAGGACGCGGCCATGCTCGAAGAGCTCGTGCGAGACCTGAGGGAAGGCACAAAGGCCTTCTTGTAAGGGGGGATTTTCTTGCCCGGACGGAAACAGAAGGAAAAAAGAGAGCTTTCAGCCGAGGAAAAGAAGCGTCTCTTGGAGATCATCGAGATTCTCAAGAAGACGTATCCTCACGCCAAGATCGCGCTCAAGTTCAGCAATCCCCTGGAACTGCTGGTAGCCACCATTCTTTCGGCGCAGTGCACGGACGAGCGCGTGAACGAAGTCACGGAGAAGCTCTTCAAGAAATACCGCACGGCCAGGGACTACGCCGAGGCGGACCTGGGGACGTTGGCCGAGGACATCCGGCCCACGGGTTTCTATCAGCAGAAGGCCCGCTATTTGAAGGAAGCCGCGCGGATGATGCTCGATGAGTTCGAGGGGGAAGTCCCGCGGCAGATGGAGGACCTGCTCAAGCTTCCCGGTGTGGCCCGGAAGACGGCGAACATCGTCCTCGCCAACGCTTACGGAATAGTGGAAGGGATTCCGGTGGACACCCACGTGAAGCGCCTTGCCGAGCGCCTGGGTTTTTCCAAGGAAAAGGACCCCAACAAGATCGAAAAGGACCTTATGGCCATCATTCCTCGGGAAGATTGGGCCTTTGTTCCCTACGTCCTTCAAGAACATGGACGACGGGTGTGCAAGGCCAGAAAGCCCCTTTGCGAACGTTGTCCTGTGGCCCATCTCTGTCCTTCCCGTAAGGCTTGAAGTCCAACCTGAAATTGCGAAGGAGGGAGTAATGCAGGGGATCGAGAAGCTCTTGGGTCCGGAAACATTGAACGAACTACTTCCTCGCCAAAACGTGGAGTCCTTCTTCGAATCCTTCTACTTCGGAGAGGAGCCGGCGTATGATCTTTCGCTCGGTTTCGGGGGGATGTCCGGGGATCTCTTGCGGCTGGAGCTCCTCCTGAAGGCGAGGCCGGGTCAGTGCTTGGCCTGCAACCTGACCTGGGGGCTCCCGGAGGTCATGGCCAAGCATCCCATGCTCGACCTGGCGGGAATGATCAAGCGCCTGGAGGAGAAACTGGCGGTAAACGTTGCTTCTTGGGAGCTCGGCCCCACAGAGGAGCGCGGAGCGGATCTGCACGTCATTCCCATTCTGGTGAGACTGGCTAAATGAGATAGATCTTGCGCTTTTTGAAGAGCGTGTCCGTGGGGCCAACGATGGGTTCGAGGACCTCTTTGGTCCGCTGGACGACGAATTTGGCCAGCTCCACCCCCTCTTTGGCCTTTTCCAGGTCTGGGTTTTCCAAAAGCTCGTTGATTCTCTCCCAGGCCTTCTTTATTTCCTTGGCCAACCAGGGTTCGACCGCCCGGTCGAGCTCGGGGAAGATCTTTTCGAGAGGGGGTTTTTCCTTCGGGGCCTCTATTTGAACGATGGCCCACAGGGCGCGAATGGCGCGGTCCACCGCCTCGCGGGCCAGTTTCAGGGCCTTTTCAGGGTCCGCGGAGAGGGCCTCTTCCGCCGCGGAGAGCTGCTCCTCTGCGTAGCGATAGTATGTCTTGGCCCGGATGTAGTAGGGCATCAGTCTTTTTCTTGGTCTTGCTGGGCTTCCTGCTGGTTCGCCTGGTCTTCACCCCGTAAGCGACGATAGAAGTGTTCGGTGAGTTTCTGGTCGGCTATTTCGCAGATCTCAAAGAGGACCTCGAGCATGTCGAGCATTTCCGCCTGCCCATCCGCCGGACGCTGGTCGAAATCCTCGAAAAAGGCCCCGCTTTCGATGTATTCCTTGAACTGTTGGAGTTTCTTTAAGGTGAGCATCTATTCCACCCTCTCCACGTAGCTTCCGGTGCGCGTGTCCACCTTGATGACGTCGCCTTCGTTGATAAAGAGGGGCACCTTGATGACGGCTCCGGTCTCGAGCTTGGCCGGCTTGGACCCGCCGGAAACGGTGTCTCCGCGCACGCCGGGTTCGGTTTCCACCACTTTGAGTTCCACGGTGATGGGCAGTTCCACCCCGATGGGGCGCCCTTTGTAGTAGAGGACCTTGACCACGACGTTTTCCTGGAGATACTTCCAGGCTTCTCCCAGTTGATCCTTGTCCAGGTAGATCTGGTCGTAGTCTTCGAGATCCATGAAGACGTAGCGATCGCCCTCGGCGTAGAGATACTGCATTTCCTTTTCTTCGAGGTCGGGTCTTTCGAACTTGTCCCCGGAGCGGAAGTTCACTTCCTGGACGCGGCCGGTAATGAGATCTCTCAGCTTGGTGCGCACGGTGGCCTGGCCTTTGGCCACTTTGGAGTGTTGAAACTCAAGGATTTCGTAGGGTTTTCCGTCCCACTCGATCTTCAGCCCGCGGCGGAAGTCAGAGGTAGAGATAGACATAGGAGCCTCCTTTGTGGTTAGTCTTCCAAGATAATTAGCCGCTCGCCGTCTTTAATCAAGCCATATTTTTGGCGCGCAACATCTTCGTAGGCGGAGGGGTCCTTCTTGAGACGGGTGATTTGCTCGAGGAGGCGGTCCTTGCGGACCAGGAGGCGTTCTTTTTCCACGGAAAGCTGTTTCATCTCGTGGCGGAAATAGAAATGGAGGCCGATCCCCAAGACGCAGACCAGCAGGAGACCGAGCAGCAGACCGCGCACGGAGAGCCTGGGAAGGGAGATCTCGCGCGGGGCAAAGCCGCGAAAACCCGGCCTTTTCGAAAAAAGAGACCTTTTCTTCCTGCGGAAGAAGGGGCTCTTTCTTTTCCTGGGGATATAGGCCTTCATCTTTTCGCCCCAAAATAAAAGGGCCCGCCATGGCGGGCCCTCCCTGTGCGCTTAGTCGGAATAGTACTTAAAGTGGTCCTTTTTCGTCATCTGCCGCAGCCGCGAAAGGGCCTTCTTTTCGATCTGGCGGATCCTTTCGCGGGAGACTCCGAATCTCTTGCCGATCTCTTCGAGCGTGTATTCGCTCTCTTCGCCGATACCGAAGCGCAGGCGGATGATCTTCTCCTCTCGCGGCGAAAGCGTGGAGAGGAGGTTGCGGATCTTTTCCGAAAGATCCTTGTCCTTCACCTGCTCGTAGGGCGAAGGGCTGTCTTTGTTCTCGATGAAGTCTCCGAGCGTGCTGTCTTCATCCCCGATGGGCAACTCGAGAGACACCGGTTCCTTCGAGGCCTCGAAGATGGCCAGTATCTTGTCCTGGGGGATTCCCGTGCGCTCGGAGATCTCCGCCGGCGTGGGTTCGCGCCCGAGCTCCTTTACCAGCTCGTAAAAGGCCTTGAAGAACTGGCTCCGGAGCTCGAGGAAGTGCACCGGCAACCTGATGGTGCGCGTCTTGTCCAGGATGGCCCGCGTGATGGCCTGCCTGATCCACCAGGAGGCGTAGGTGCTGAACTTGTTCCCCTTGCTGTAGTCGAACCGGAAGACGGCGCGCATCAGCCCGAGGTTGCCCTCCTGAATGAGGTCGGCCAGCGAGAGCCCCTGCCCCATGTAGCGCTTGGCGATGGAGACCACGAGCCGCAGGTTGGCCTTTACCATTTCGTCCTTGGCCTTCTCCACCTCGGCGGCGCGGGCCTCGATCTGGCGCAGGAGCTCGGCGATGGACTCGTCGTCGGGATACTTCTCGTGGATCTTCCGCACCGTGCGCAGCATGTGGTTGAGATGGCTCTTCTTCGGCTTGAGCCCCGGATCGCGCTTCTTCCAGAGGCGGATGGTCTCCCTCAGCTCTTCCATCTCCTTGAGCTGAGAGGGATGCTCCATGATGGCGTTGACGATGAACTGGAATCCGCCCCGAATGATCTTGGAGAGCTCCTCTTCCCGCTCCGGGGTGAGGAGTTCATACTTGCCCATCTCCCGCAGATAGGCCGAGGTGACCTCCTCGGACTCGCTCTCCGCCGGAGCCGGTTCCTGTTCCTCCTGAGTGACTACGGCCTCGATCTTCTTCTCCGGCGAACGTTCCGGCCACTCAGGATGCTCCCGCTCGAAAAGTTCTTTCTCGTCGAGGACCTCGATGTTATTCTTGTACAGAAAGTCGAAGATCTCTTCGATCTTCTTGGGGTCCCCATAGTCTTCGGGAAGGAGATCGTTCAAGGTCTCGTAGGTGATGGCGCCATCCTTCCCCGCTTCGAGGAGCTTTTCTCGCAAATCTTTCCCCTTTTTCTTCATCCTCTCTTCACCTGCCCCTTTGGCCTTCTTTTTTGCCTAAAATTTGAACCTTTAATATTTAACACCTTTATCCCGTTTCGGCAAAGTTTTATTATTACTTTATCCATGCCGATCTTATTTGTAAAGGTTTTAAATTAAAAATCTTTGGTTTCTACTGGACGAACAGAAACCAGGGATTATCGTGTATTGATACACGGATATGGGGCGGAGGGGCGGCCGAGGCAAGCGGCGAGATGACCGATCGAGAACGAAAACGCCTGGAAAAAATGCTATTTTACGTCCTTGCTCGCCGACCGGATGAATTTGGTCTCCTTTTGGACCCTTCCGGCTTCGTGCGTCTGAAAGACTTGCATCGGGCCCTGGTGGAGGTGGACGGGTTCAAGGGGTTGCGCTGTCAGAAGCTCCGGAACTTCTTTCTCGTCTTCAAGCCGGAGCGTTTCGAATTCGACGAGCAGGAGGATCGGGTGCGCGTCCGGCCCGAGGAGGTGGACTCACAGGTGTTTTCCCGCAAGATCGCCGAGTCTCCTCCGAAGACGTTGTTCACGCCGGTGCGCCCCCGGGCCTGGATCAAGGTTTCCGAAGAGGGGCTTGCCGCGCAGACGATCGTTCTCACCCCCGACCGGGATCTGGCCGAGCGTCTGGCCCGTCGCAGGGGGGCCTTGGTCATCGAGGTCGACACCCGGAAGGCCATGGAGATGGGGTCGGTTTTTGAATCTTACTTAGAGAAACTTTATCTTTCTTCCTGGATCCCCGCGGACGCCCTGCGCGGGCCCCGGGTGGACGAGGAGTTCAAGAAGAAATACGAGCGAAAACCGAAGGAAAAGACCGAAGACAAGAAGCTCGAAGAGGAAAAGATCGTCTTGGTGGAAGAACCGGTGATTGCTTTTCGTAAGCTGACCAAAGGTCGCAAAAAGGATCCGGAATGGAAACGAGCACGCCGAAGAGCGCGCAGGAGGTAGCTTGCCGAGCTTCGGCCTCTGCGTTAAAGGGGTAGATCGCTTTCCCGAAAGTCTGTGGAGGAGGTAAGGTGAGGGTCCTCAGCCTTTTGGTGTTCACCATATTCCTGTGTGCGGTCTCCGCCTCGGCGGACCCCCTCGATCTCTCGAAGGCCAAGGAGATTGCCCTCGAACGCAATCCCCAGCTCAAGGCGGCGGAAGCGCGCATCGGCGCCGCGCAGGCCGGGGTGAAGGAGGCCCGAAGCCGGTTCCTTCCCCGCGTAGACCTGCGGGAAATGTATCAGCGAAGCGACAGCCCGGTTTACGTCTTTTCCAGCAAGCTGGCCCAACAGTATTTCCGCGCGCAGGATTTCGAGCTCGACCGCCTCAACTATCCCTCTCCGCGCACGGATCTCGTCACCGAGCTTTCCGTCACCCAGCCCATCTTCAACCGCGGCCAGGAGATCGTCGGCTATCGCAAGGCGCGCCTTCAGGAAAAGATGGCCTATCTCCTGCGGGAAGGGGTGAAACAGCGCGTCCTCTACGAGACGGAGGCCTCCTATCTCGGGCTCCTGCTGGCCCAGAAGCGGGTCGAAGTGGTGGCCCAGGCCGTGGAGACCGCAAAGGCCAACCTCAAGGTCGTCCAGTCGCGCGTTTCCGTGGGCGCGGCTCTGCGCTCCGACCTCCTCCAGGCCAAGGTCTTTCTGGCCTCGCTCGAAAGGGAGTATCTCGCGGCGAAAAACATGGTGGAGGTGGCCCGCTCGCGGCTAAACGTCGTTCTCGGCGTGCCTCTGGAGACCAGATGGCAGACCAAGGAAGTCTCCATCGAGCTCCATAGCGGTCTGGGAAGCCTTGACGAATGGACGGAAAAGGCCCTCAAGCGGCGTCCGGATCTCCTCCTCGAAGAGCTCAAGCTCGCCCTGGCCAACGAGGAGGTCCGCGGTGCCAAGCTCAACTTCTGGCCGGCCGTCAACCTGCGCGGGGTCTACGAATACCATTCAAACGGCATAGGCGGGGTTTCCGGAGACGCGTTTACCGTTTGGGCCCAGCTCGACTTCAACCTCTTCAAGGGCTTTGGAGACAAGGCCCGCCTGGCCCGCGCGAGAGCCCAGGAAACCGCCCAGGCCGAGGAGTTGCGGCACTACAAACAGCGGGTGAAACACGAGGTCGAACAGGCCTATCTCAATCTCCTCACGGCCAGAAAGCAAGTCTTCGTGACGGAAGCCGCCGTGGCCCAGGCCGAAGAGGGTCTGCGCCTGGTGGAGAAGCGCTATCGCGAGGGTTTGACCATCATCGTCGAGCTCCTCGACGCCCAAACAGCCCTGAAAAAGGCCCGTCTCCAGTATCTCGACGCCCTTTACAATTTCCGTCTCGCCCTTACGGAACTCCTGTTTCGTACCGGAAGTCTTGGGGAGGATAAGAAATGAGGAGAATCCTTTTCTTCTTTTTGATGGTCGTTCTCCTGGGAGCCTGCTCCAAGAAGGAGCCCGAGGTGGAGAAGCCCCCCGCGCGGGAGGTGCACGCCAAGACGATGATCGTCTCCCCGGAAAAGGTGGCCGTGACGCGGGAGTTCTCCGGGCAGGTAAGGGCCAGGAACCGGGTCACCCTTTCTTCGAAGGTTTCCGGTTACGTGAAGCGGGTCTTCGTGCGTGAAGGAGACGTCGTTTCGGCGGGAACGCCCCTGCTCCACATTGACGATCAGCCCATCCGCGAACAACTGAAGGCCCTTGCGGCTTCTCTGGCGGCCATCAAGAAGGAAGAAGAGGCCGTTTCCGCGCGGTTGCGTTACGCGGCTTCAAACTACGAGCGTTTCAAGCGCCTCCTGGCCGAGGAGGCGGCCACGAAGGAAGAGTTCGAACGCGTCGAGGCCGAATACAAGGCCCTCCTTGCCCGCGAGAAGGCCATCAGGGCCCGGGCCAAGGAGATCAAGGCCCGGATGGCGGAAACCGAGAGCATCCTCGCCTACACCCTCATCAAGAGTCCGGTGCGGGCTCTCGTGGCCAAGAGAATGGCGGACAAGGGTAGCTTCGTGGGAGCCGGACAGCCGCTGATCCTCCTCGAGGATCTCGCCTCGGGTTTCCAGTTCGAAGTGTCCCTCGACGAGAGTCTTTTGCCGCGCTTGCGAAGGGGCCAGGAATACTGGGTCTCCTTTCCCGCTCTCGACCGCGGAGAGTGGGCGCGGGTCTCCGAGGTCATCCGAAAGGTCGATCCCGCCACGAGGACCTTTCGCGTGAAGCTCGATCTTTCTTCCTCTGATCTCAGCGCCGGCCTCTACGGCCGACTCTACTTCCCCGTGAGGATGCGCGAAGCCCTCCTCATCCCGTGGAAGGCCGTGGTGGTCAGAGGCGACCTCACCGGGGCCATGGTGGTGGAAAAGGACGGCATCGCCCGTTTTCGGGTCCTTCGCCTGGGCAAGAGTTTCGTGCGGGAGAAGGGCCGTTTCTTGCCGGCCCAGGCCCCGGAAGAGCTGGCCAAGGCCAGAGAGACGAATCTCTACGTGGAAGTGCTGGCCGGTTTGATGCCCGGAGAGAGGATCGTGGTCTCCTCTCTCGAAAAAGTCCGAGACGGAGATCGGATCAAGTAAGCCATGGACGCTCGACACGGTTTCATAGGGCGCATTACGTCCTACTTCATTGATTCCAAGCTCACCCCCATCATCATCGTGGCGACCATCCTCCTCGGAGTGTTCGCCGTTCTCAACACCCCGAGCGAGGAAGAGCCGCAGATCGTGGTTCCCATGATCGACGTCTTCGTGGAGATGCCCGGAGCCACGGCCAAGGAGATCGAGAATCGTGTCGTCTATCCCATGGAGAAGCTCCTCTGGGAGATCCCCGGCGTGGAATACGTCTATTCCACCGCCATGAACGGCCGGGCCCTTACGGTGGTGCGTTTCTACGTGGGCGAAGACGTCGAGGAGAGCCTGGTCAAGACTTACGACAAGCTCTATCAGCATCTCGACTGGATTCCCCCCGGCTGTTCCATGCCGCTCTTGAAGCCGCGCTCCATTGACGACGTGCCCATCGTGGTCCTCACCTTCTGGGGCGAGGGATACGACGCCTTCACCCTCCGTCGCATCGTCCACGAAGTGGACGACGAGATCAGGGAGATCCCGGGCATTTCCGAGACCTTCATCAAGGGCGGCCTCCGGCGGGAGGTGCGCATCCAGCCCGATCCGGAGAAGATCTACGCCCTCGGGCTTGATCCCGTAGAGATCGCCGAGATCATTCGTCAGCAGAACCAGGCGCGGGTCGTGGGCTCCTTCCGCGAGGGGAACTATCAGTTCGTCGTGCGGCTCTCCAACTTCTTCCGCGACATCCGCGACCTGGAGCAGACGGTCGTCAAGGTCGTGGCCGGAAAGCCCGTCTATCTGCGCGACGTGGCCCAGATCATTGACGGTCCCGAGGAGCCGGAGAACTACGTCCTCTTCATCCCCGGCCCCGCGGCCAAGGAAAAGGGCATCGAGGCCGAACCAGGAGAGGTCTTCCCCGCCGTCTCCTTGGCCATTGCCAAGAGGAAGGGGCAGAACGCCACCAAGCTCGCGCACAAGATCCTCGAAAAGGTCGAGCTCCTCCGGGGCTACATCATCCCGCAGGACGTTCAAGTCACCGTCACCCGAAACTACGGGGAGACGGCCAAGGAAAAGACCGACGAACTGCTCGAGCACCTGATCATCGCCACGGTTTCCGTGGCCGTGCTCATCGGCATCTTCCTCGGCATCCGGGCCAGCCTGGTGGTCATGGTCGCGGTGCCGGTGACCCTGGCCATCACGCTGGCGGTCTACTGGCTCTACGGCTACACCCTCAACCGCGTGACGCTCTTCGCCCTCATCTTTTGCATCGGTATCCTCGTGGACGACCCCATCGTGGACGTGGAAAACATCGTCCGGCACCTCCGCCTGCCGGAAAACAAGGGTCGTCCCTTCAGGGACATCATCATCGAGGCGGTCAACGAGGTCCGGGCCCCGCTGATCCTCGCCACCTTCACCGTCATCGCCGCCATCGCCCCCATGGGGTTCGTGCGCGGTCTCATGGGGCCTTACATGCGCCCCATGCCGGTGGGGGCCTCGGTGGCCATGCTCCTTTCCATGATCGTGGCCTTCATCATCACCCCCTGGACGGCCTATCACTTTCTCTCCCGCCGACCCGGTGAAGAGGAGAAGGAAGGTCTCGTCACGCGCTACTACCGCTGGGTGATGGGGCATCTCATCCGCAACGTGGCCTGGCGCTGGAGCTTTCTCCTGCTGGTGAGCATCCTCTTCGTGATCTCCTGCTCCCTCTTCTACTTCAAGGTGGTGCGGGTGAAGATGCTTCCCTTCGACAACAAGAGCGAGTTCCAGATCATCATCGACATGCCCGAGGGGACCCCCCTCGAGAAGACCGGTCGAGTGGCTGAAGCCCTGGGACGCAAGCTTCTTGAAGAACCCTACGTGACGGATTTCGAGCTCTACGTGGGCACGGCGGCTCCTTTCAACTTCAACGGTTTGATCCGCCACTACTATCTGCGCGAGGGAGACAACGTCTGCGACATCCAGGTGAACCTGGTCCCCAAGGACAAGCGCTCCCTCCAGAGCCACGAGATCGCCAAGCGCGTGCGCAAGCTTCTCCAGCCCGTGGCCCAGGAGCTGGGCGTAAAGACGCTCACCGTGGCGGAGATCCCTCCCGGCCCGCCGGTCTTGCAGACCCTGGTGGCCGAGGTCTACGGGCCGGATTACGAGAAGCAGATCGAACTGGCCCGCCAGATCAAGGACATCTTCGCCAGCACCCCCGGAGTCGTGGACGTGGGCTGGTACATGACGGACCCGCAGGTGGAGTGGCGTCTCGTGGTGGATCGGGACAAGGCCTTCATTTCGGGCATCAGCCCCGAACGCGTGCTCCACGTGGTGGAAGCCGCCCTTTCCGGCTATCCGGTGGGGCTCTTCCACGATCCGGACGCGCGGGAGGACGTGCTCCTCGTGGTCCGCTACGCGCGCAAGGATCGCTCTTCGCTTCCCGATCTCTCGAGCCTCAGGGTGAAGAACCGGCAGGGGAAGCTGATCCCGGTTTCCGAGATCGCGCACTGGGAGAAGGCCGTGGTCCCGCATCCCATCTATCACAAGAACCTCCATCCCGTGGTCTACGTGGTGGGAGACATGGCGGGGAAGGAGGAGAGCCCGATCTACGGGATCCTCAAGATCAACAAGGTGCTCAAAAAGCTCCCCGCCCCGGACGGGGGCCACATCAAGATCTACTACACCAAGCTCCCCTTCTCGGAGAAGGAATGGGCCGTCAAGTGGGACGGCGAATGGCACGTGACCTACGAGGTCTTCCGCGACCTGGGCATCGCCTTCGGGGTCTGTCTGGTGCTGATCTACATCCTGGTGGTGGCCTGGTTCAAGAGCTACAGCGTGCCGCTTGTCATCCTCGCCCCCATTCCCCTTTCGCTCATCGGCATCGTGCCGGCGCACGCCCTGGCCAAGGCCTTCTTTACCGCCACCTCCATGATCGGTTTCATCGCCGGGGCGGGTATCGTGGTGCGGAACTCCATCATCCTGGTGGACTTCATCGAACTGCGTCTGCGTCAGGGGATGCCCCTGGAAGAGGCCGTGGTGGACGCCGGCGCCATCCGTTTCCGGCCCATGTTGCTCACGGCGCTTTCCGTGGTGGTGGGCAGTTTCGTCATCCTCTTCGACCCCATCTTCAACGGTCTTGCGCTCTCTCTCATGGCCGGAGAGGTGGCCTCCACCCTGTTCTCCCGCATGGTGGTGCCCATCCTTTATTATCTGGACCATCGCATCAAGCAGGAGCGCAGGCTGGTGCTCTAATAGGCGTCGGAGAGGAGATGGCGATTGCCCAGATGGAGGTTCCTTAGGCCGTGAGAACGGGCGATCTCGAGAGCCATCTTGGCGTGCCGGCTTGAGGTGGTGGGCAGGTCGTCGAGATAGAAGTTCGGATAGAACCCGAGGAAAGACCAGGGGATGTCCCGGTCGAGGGAGGCCAGGAACCGGGCCAGATGGTCTATCTCCTCCTCGTCCACGTAGCCGGGGACGAGGAGGGTGGAGGCCACGAGGGAAGGCGGATAGGGCCTTTTACGGGCCATCTCGCTCAGGAAGGCGAAGTTCTTGAGGGTCTGTTGGTTGGAGACCCCGCAGAGCGTTTCGTGAACCGGCGCGGACCAGGCTTTGAGGTCTATCTTCACCGAGCCGCCTGACTCCAGGGAAAGCTTCATCATTTCCCGGATCACGGCTCTGGCCTCGGCCCCGTTGGTCTCCCAGCATATGCGGAGAATCCCGTCCCCGGCCTGTTCTCGCATCTTCCGGGAGAAGAAAAGGGCGTGCGGCGCCTGAGGCCCGGGATCGCCGCCGAAGTAGCAAATGCAGGAAACCGTGGGGTTTAAGTCCCGCCAGAGGAACTCCGAGGTCACGGGCCGGCGCCCCAGGGGACGCAAGCGAAAGTGCCAGTTCTGGCAGTAGAGGCAGTTGAAGTTGCAGGCCTCGTAGAAGACGGCGAGGTTGTGCCATCCCCTCTCCGGGCCCGGCACGTGGGCGAACCGCGGATAGCCCGCACCGGTGCCCCCGGGGCAGACGAAGTCCGCCACGCAATTGGTCGGGAGCGGGTCCAGATACCAGGAAAAGTGTGCCTCGTAGGGTGAGATGCCCCGGAGTTTTCCCTTTTCGTTGCGCCAGACGCCGCAATAGCCGTAGTGGCCTTCGGGGATACGGCACTGATGATGACAGAGGCGACAGGAGCGGCCATTTTCGGCGCGCGGTGGTTCTTCCGGGAGCCCGAAGAGCCTCCTGTTCTGGGCGTGGATCTTCTTTATCTCCGGCTGCAGTTCAGACCAGTGACGCCGAAGACAGGAAACACAATAGCCGATCTTTGAGGATATCGTGACGGCGCTCTTCCCGCACGAAAGGCATTCCCCCATACCGACCCCGCCTGAGAGTTTAACATAATCGGTTTTTTTCTCGATAAGATTTTTG
>JAADCO010000130.1 GCA_013154385.1 Thermodesulfobacteriota bacterium | reverse complement strand
GGCCACCCCGGTCTTGGCGGCCTCTCCCCTTAACCTAAGCCTGGAAGTCGAAGACCACAAGGTCACGGCCTCCTGGGAGAGCGAGATCCCGTTCTCGGACTTCATCCTCTACTACGCCCCCTTTCCGGAGATGTGGCCCATCGGCGAAGCCCGCCTCGGAGATCTCACCTCCCTCTCGGTGGAGCTGCCCTACGGGGCGGCCTACTACGTAGCGGTCTCCGGGAAGGACGACGCGGGGAGACGCTATCTCTCAAACATCGAATACTTCCGCGTAAGGGAGATCTGGCGACCGCCACCGCGCACCACCTGGCAATGGCAGCTCACCGGCCCCGTAGACCTCTCCGTGGAGGCGGAGATGTTCGACCTCGACCTCTTTGACACGCCCGTAGAGATCATCGAGGCCCTCCATCGGCAGGGGCGCGTGGTCATCTGCTACTTCAGCGCCGGGACTTACGAGCCCTGGCGCCCGGATGCCGACCGGTTTCCCGCCGAAGTGCTCGGCCTTCCGCTGGAATACTGGCCGGAGGAGAGATGGCTCGACATCCGGAGGCTCGACCTTCTCGCCCCCATCATGGAGGCGCGCCTCGATCTCGCCGTGCAGAAGGGTTGCGACGGGGTGGAGCCCGACAACGTTGACGCCTACACCAACCGAAGCGGCTTCCCCTTGACCGCCGAAGACCAGCTCCGCTACAACCGCTGGCTCGCGCGCGCGGCGCATCAGCGCGGGCTCTCCGTGGGACTCAAGAACGATCTCGACCAGATCCCCGCGCTGGTCGGGGAGTTCGACTGGGCGCTCAACGAGGAGTGTTTCACCTACGAGGAGTGCGATAAGCTCCTCCCCTTCGTGCAGGCGGGCAAGGCCGTCTTCGGCGTGGAATACGAGCTCGACCCCGAAGAGTTCTGCCCGGAGGCCAACCGCCTGGGGTTCTCCTTCATGAAGAAGCACTGGGAGCTCGACGCCTGGCGGATCCCCTGTTGGTAGGGGATTTGCTTGCGAGAGGGGGCGGAGCGCTGTTTAATGTTGATAAACCAGCGTCAAAATCGCTCGGCTAGCGTTATGGAGGAAAGATGTTAACCAAGATTCTCGCCAAGATCGTAGGCACCAAGAACGAACGCGAGCTCAAGCGCCTGCGGCCCATCGTCGCGCGCATCAACGAGCTCGAGCCGGAAGTCCAGAAGCTCTCCGACCAGGAGCTGCGGGCCAAGACCGACGAGTTCAAGGAAAGGCTCGCCCGCGGAGAGACCCTAGACGACCTCCTGCCCGAGGCCTTTGCCGTGGTGCGGGAAGCCAGCCGTCGTGTGCTCGGCATGCGACACTTCGACGTCCAGCTCATGGGCGGCATCGTGCTCCACGAGGGGAAGATCGCCGAGATGAAGACCGGTGAGGGAAAAACCCTCGTGGCCACGCTTCCGGCCTATCTCAACGCCCTCACGGGCAAAGGCGTCCACATCGTCACGGTGAACGACTACCTGGCCAAGCGCGACGCCAAGTGGATGGGCACCCTCTACAACTTCCTCGGGCTTTCGGTGGGCGTCATCGTCTCGGGCATGGACGACGCCGAGCGCAAGAAGGCCTACGCCTGCGACATCACCTACGGCACGAACAACGAGTTCGGCTTCGACTATCTGCGCGACAACATGAAGTACTCTTTGGAAGACATGGTCCAGCGGGGCCATTACTACGCCATCGTGGACGAGGTGGACTCCATCCTCATCGACGAGGCCCGCACCCCGCTCATCATCTCCGGTCCGTCGGAGGAATCGACGGAAATCTACTATCACATCGACAAACTCGTCCGCCATTTGAAGAAAGACGTCCACTTCACCGTGGATGAAAAGGCCAAGACCGCCATCCTCACCGAGGAAGGCGTGGCGGAGATGGAAAAGCTCCTCGGCATCGAGAACCTCTACGACCCGCGCCACATCAACCTGGTGCACCACATCACCCAGGCCCTGCGCGCGCATCATCTCTTCCATCGCGACGTGGACTACATCGTCAAGGACGGCAAGGTCATCATCGTGGACGAGTTCACCGGCCGTCTCATGCCCGGCAGGCGCTGGTCAGACGGCCTCCATCAGGCCATCGAGGCCAAGGAAGGCGTGCGCATCGAACGCGAGAACCAGACGCTAGCCACCATCACCTTCCAGAACTACTTCCGCATGTACGAGAAGCTCGCGGGCATGACCGGCACCGCGGAGACCGAGGCCACGGAGTTCAAGGAGATCTACGACCTCGACGTGGTGGTCATCCCCACCCACAAGCCCATGATCCGCGTGGACCATCCCGACGTGGTCTATCGCACGGAGCGCGAGAAGTTCGAGGCCGTGGTCAACGAGATCGAGGAACTCCACCGCCAGGGCCGGCCCGTGCTCGTGGGCACGACGAGCATCGAGAAGAGCGAGCGCCTCTCGCGCATGCTGCGCAAGAAGAAGATCCCGCATCAGGTGCTAAACGCCAAGTATCACGAGAAAGAGGCGGCCATCATCGCCCAGGCCGGACGCTCCAAGGCCGTGACCATCGCCACGAACATGGCCGGCCGCGGCGTGGACATCCTCCTTGGTGGAAACCCCGAAGGTCTGGCCAAGGAAGAGCTTGCGGCCGAGGGCTACGACCTGGAGAGCATTGATCCCGCGGCCTGGAACGACGCCCTGCAGATGGCCAAGCGCGGGGAAGACCCCACGAAGAAGTATCCGGAACGCTGGGCCGAAGTCCTCTACGAGAAGGTCCGGGCGTGCCAGGAGGACTACGAGCGGGTGAAGTCCCTCGGCGGGCTCCACATCATCGGCACGGAGCGGCACGAGTCCCGCCGCATTGACAACCAGCTCCGGGGCCGCGCCGGGCGTCAGGGAGACCCGGGTTCCTCCCGCTTCTACCTCTCGCTCGAAGACGACCTCCTCCGGCTCTTCGGCTCGGACAAGCTCAAGGGGCTCATGGACCGCTTCGGCATGGAGGAGGGAGAACCCATCGAGCACTCCTTCATCTCCAAGGCCATCGAGCAGGCGCAGAAGAAGGTCGAGGCCCACAACTTCGAGATCCGGAAACACCTCCTCGAATACGACGACGTGATGAACAAGCAGCGGGAGGTGATCTACGCCCAGCGCAAGGAGATCCTGGCGAGCGAGGACATCAGCGACTGGATCAAGAACATGATCCACGACGTGATCGAGGGCCTGGTGGCCGAGGTGGAGGAAGAAAAGGCCCCGCCCTCGGAGTGGGATCTCAAGACCCTCACCGAGCGCTTCAAGGGCATCTTCGCCTTTGAGCCCGAGATCCCGGAAGACGTGCGGGACGCCGAGGAACTCATCGAGATCCTCGAGAAGCAGGCGCTTGAGGTCTATCAGCGCCGCGAGGAAGAGATCGGCTCGGAGATCATGCGCAACCTCGAGCGCATGTTCCTCCTCCACACCATAGACACCCTCTGGAAGGACCATCTCCTCTCCATGGACCATCTGCGAGAGGGCATCGGGCTTCGCGGCTACGCGCAGAAGGACCCGCTCCAGGAGTACAAGCGCGAGGCCTTCCAGATGTTTGCCGACCTCGTGGAACGCATCAAGGAGCAGACCCTCTCCTTCCTCTACCGCGTGCAGGTCACGCGCGAGGAGGAAGTGGAGCGCATGGAGGAGGAGAGACGCAAGCAGCGCCTGCGCCTGGTCTACAGCCGCGGGGAAGAGGGCCAGGAGGAGCGCCCCAAGCAACAGCCCATCCGCCGCGGGCAGAAGATCGGGCGCAACGAGCCCTGCCCCTGCGGTAGCGGCAAGAAGTACAAGAAGTGCTGCGGACGCCCGGGAGCCAAGGCCAAGTCCAAGGACCAAATTGAAAAAGCCCAGGCCGTCCGGTAAA
>JAADCO010000033.1 GCA_013154385.1 Thermodesulfobacteriota bacterium | reverse complement strand
TTTTTTGTTGGCCGCGTCTCCGCCGGGTTGCGGCACCGGCCGGAGATGACCAAGCCGCAGGAAACGCCCTTCTTCCACGAGGAGGACTTCTCCGCCCCAGAGCGTTCCGTCCGGGCCCAGCCCCAGGCCGTCGAGGCAGAGGGCCAGCGCGCGGCGGAGGCCGAATTCTCCCATGACCGCCGCGGCGTGGGCCACGTGATGGGGAACCCGGATCAGGGGGAGCCCCTCGTTTGCCGCCAGCTCTTCGGCCAGGCGGGTGCTCAGATAGTCCGGATGCAGGTCGCAGGCGATGGCTTCGGGCCTGATCTCGAAGAGATGGGCGAAGTGGCGGCGTATCTTCTGCCAGAAGTTTTCGGTCTCCAGGTTTTCCAGGTCCCCCACGTGCTGGGAGACAAAGGCCTCGCGGTTGCGGGTGAGGCAAAGCGTGTTCTTTAGAAGCGGCCCCACGGCCAGGATGGACGGCCCGCCGGGAAAGGGCAGGGGATCGGGCACGAAGCCCCGGGCCCGGCGCACGGGGCGGACTTTTCCGGCCACCTTCCTCACCACCGAATCGTCGAGCCCGATGACTATTTCCCGGTCGTGGAGGAGGAAGAGGTCCGCCAGCGCGGCAAGCCTTTCGAGGGCCTCTTCGTTCAGATAGCAGAGGGGCTCCCCCGAGCGGTTGCCGCTGGTCATGACCAGGGCCTTGAAGCCCCCTTCGCGCAGGAGGAGGTGATGGAGAGGGGTGTAGGGGAGCATGAGGCCCACGAGGTTGAGCCCCGGGGCGATGGAAGGGGCCAGGGGAGAGGGCTCCCTTTGCCGGACGAGCACGATGGGGCGTGCGGGCGAAAGCAGGGCCTCTTCTTCCGCCGGGTCGAGCACGGCGAGGGTTCTGGCGGTTTCCAGATCAGGCACCATGACCGCCAGGGGCTTTCTTGGCCGGTGCTTGCGGTCGCGCAGGGCGCGGCAGGCGCGTTCGTTGAGGGCGTCCACTATGAGGTGGAATCCGCCGAGGCCCCGGGCGGCCAGGATCTTTCCCCTCTTCACCGCCTCGACGGCTTCCCGCAGGGGGTCCTCGGTCTCGAGGCGTTCTCCGTTGCGGCTGGTGAGCCAGATCCGCGGGCCGCAGCGCGGGCAGGCGTTGGGTTCGGCGTGGAAGCGCCTGTTGGCCGGGTCCGAGTATTCGGCCGAGCATTCCGCGCACATGGGAAAGACGCGCAGGGTGGTGTTTTCCCGGTCGTAGGGGAGGTCTTCGACCACCGTGAAGCGCGGGCCGCAGTTCGTGCAATTGATGAACGGATAGCGGAAGCGGCGGTCCTGCGGATCGAAGAGTTCCCGGAGGCAATCCTCACAGGTGGCCACGTCCGGGGGCAGGCGGGTGGCTTTTCCCCCGTGCTCGCTTGCGAGCACGGTGAAAACCGGCGGCGGGGTCCCGTTCAGGGGGTGGACGACGATCTCTTCGATCTCCGCCAGAGGCGGGGCCTGGCGGCGCAAACTCTCGAGAAGGGACTCGATGGCTTCCCGGGGGCCGTAGACCTCGATGAGAACGCCCTCTCCGGTGTTGCGGACGTTTCCGGTGAGCCCCAGGCTCTTCGCCTGGCGGAAGACAAAGGGGCGGAACCCTACGCCCTGGACCACCCCTCTTACGAGGATGCCAAGTCCCTGAGGAGTGCGAGCCACTCGTCCATTCCCTCCCCGGTCTTGGCTGAGAGGGCGATGATGCGGAGATTGGGGTTCAGCGCGAGCGCCAGGCGCTTGGCCTCTTCGAGGTCGAAGTCGAAGTAGGGCAGGAGATCCGTCTTCGTGATGAGGAAGACCTGGGCCTTGAGGAAGGCCGCCGGATACTTGGCGGGTTTGTCGGAGCCTTCGGGCACGGAGACCATGACCACCCGCAGGTCTTCTCCCAGGTCGAAGGCCGCCGGACACAGGAGGTTGCCCACGTTTTCGATGAAGAGGAGCCGGAAGGAGTTTCCCTCGAGCTGATGGAAGGCGCGGTGCACCATGCGGGCGTCGAGATGACAGGCCCCGCCGGTGGTCACCTGCACCACGGGCACGCCCTTGGCCCGGATGCGCGCGGCGTCGCGTTCGGTTTCCGGGTCTCCCTCGATTACCGCGAGGGGGATCTCGTCCCGCAGGGCGTCAATGGTGGCTTCGAGGAGGGTGGTCTTTCCGGCGCCCGGAGAGCTGATGAGGTTTAAGACGCGCAGGCCCTTTTCCCGAAAATGGGCCCGGTTCTTGGCGGCCAGCTCCTCGTTGGCGGAAAGGATGTGCTTCTGGATCTCTACTTCCTTGGTGCGTTGCTCACAACCGCAGTGATCGCACATGGGGTTTTCTCCGAGGGGCTTTTAATCTAAGGATCGCAAATTTGGCGGGAGGCGTAAAGCGGAAGGCCAAAATGAGAAGGGGCCGCGTGAGCGGCCCCTTCGTGCTCCTTATAGCGGCCCGGTGGACATGACCGGACTAAGCTCTTCGATCTTTCCGTTCTTCATGCGGTAGTTGTAGATGTCTTCCATGTCCTTGTAGATCTGGAAGATCTGGAAGAAACCGTGCCAGTGGGCGTAGTCCGGGCCGTCCATCGCGGCACCGTGCCGGGCTCGACGACCGGTGTGGTGCCAGAGGTAGTAGAAGAGCTCCTGGAAGGGGTCCTTCCACTTGTCTTCCTTGAGAAGGCCCTTGGCCTTGAGGTCGGCCATCATCTTCTGGGCCTTCTCGATGTAGGTGTTGTAGAGGGCGACAGCATCGTCGAGCTTCTTGAAGTGGGTCTCCACGTGGAGGGTGGAGTGACAGTTGAGGCAGACCTTCTTCATCAACTCCCGACCGCGCTCACCGTCGCCGCGCTCACCGCTGCGCACGACGCTCTTCACGTGGACGAGATCCCACTTGAGGCGCTCGGTCACGTTGTGGGTGGTGGAGAGGTCGCCGATGCCGCTCATGTGGCAGGTGGCGCAGGTGGGAGCGGTGTAGTCGCCGGGCTCCCAGGCGTCGGGGGCGGAATCCCAGCGCCACTCTTCACCTTCGGTGAGATAGCGCTGACCGTGGCTGCTCTCGAGATAGATCTCGATGTTCGGATGGTCCGGACCGAGATGGCACTTGCCGCAGGCCTCGGGCTTGCGGGCCTCGACCAGGCTGAACTTGTGGCGGTTGTGGCAGACCGTGCAGTTTCCGATGCCGCCGTCCGGATAGCGATGCCCGATGCCGCCGGGCCAGGTGCCCTTGACGGGCTTGTTGTCCGGACCGAGCTCTACCTTGGCGCCGTGGCACATCTGACAGCCGGAACGACGGGAAGCGGTGGTGCGGGGATCACCCTCGGGGATCCCGATGAACTGACCACCTTCCAGATAGTACATGAGCTTGAGGAACTTCTTCTTCTCGAGCACCGGCGCGCTGGCGAGTTTCGAGTGGGCGCTCTGTTCGAACTGTTTTACTTCCGTGGGATGACAACGCGCACAGGTCTTGGGGGAGACCATGGGAGAGGTGAAGATGTCCGTTCCGCGTACCCCTTCGCACTGGCTGGCCATGGGCGAGCTCTTGGGCACCACGTGACAGTCGTAACAGGAGACACCAGCGTGCGCCATGCGGCTAGCCTTCCAGTCTTCGACGATTCCGGGGGTCTTTTTGGCGTGGCATTCGATGCACTTGAGCGCTTCCGGTGAATACCCTCGCGTGATGACCAGCTCCTTGGTCTTGGAGAGGTTAGGATAGGCGGCCTCCTTGGCCCATCCCGTCCCCGTCAAGAAGACGGCCATGAGGCCTAACCAAAGACCTACTCTAAAAACGCTGCCAAGCCTCATACGAATCCTCCTTGGTGGTTTATTTTTCGGCTTTTTCTCGTTTGGCCAGTTCTTGCTGTTTCTGCCTGGCTAACTCTTCC